>NZ_JBSGXB010000213.1:0-13353 GCF_053609185.1 Streptomyces sp. NPDC054956
GGACGGTCGCCGCCGGAGCGGAAGCCACCGGAGGGACGGTCGTCGCGGCGGAAGCCGCCACGGTCGCCACCGCGGTCGCCACGGTCGTCGCGGCGGAAGCCGCCACGGTCGCCGCCACGGTCACCGCGGTCGTCGCGACGGTTGTCGCGGCGCTCGTAGTTGCCACGCTCGTCACGGCTCTGGAACGCGGGGCGCTCCTCGGCGACCGGCGCGGCCGCGACGGCAGCCGCGACCTCGGCCTCGGCGGCCTCGGCCACCTCGGCGACAGCGGCCTCGGGGTCCTCGCCACGCTCACGCGCGGAGCGGGCGACCAGACGGTCGGCCTCCTCGCGCAGTTCGACGGCGCGGCGCGACAGGCGCTCCAGCTGCTTGGTGAGGTCGGCGACCTCGCGCTCGGCCTGCTTCGCGGCGTTGTTCGCGGAGTCGGCCTGGACCTGCGTCAGCGAACGGGCACCGGTGATCTCGGCGACCTCCGGGTCGAAGGCGCCGACGCCCTGGACGATGTGGCGCGAGGCGTCGACGCCCGCGTCCTCCATCAGGCGGAAGATCTGGCGACGCTGGTGCGGAAGCGCCAGCGACACGACGACACCGGACTTGCCGGCGCGGGCGGTACGGCCCGAGCGGTGCAGGTAGTCCTTGTGGTCGCCGGCCGGGTCCACGTTCAGGACCAGGTCGATGCCGTCGACGTGGATGCCGCGGGCGGCGACGTCGGTGGCGACGAGCGCGTTGACGTAGCCGTCCTTGAAGTCCGCGAGGACGCGGGTACGGGCACCCTGCGTCATGCCGCCGTGCAGCGCGTCGGCCTTCACGCCGGCCTCGATGAGCTGCTCGGCGATGCGGTCGGCGCCCAGCTGGGTGCGGACGAAGATGATCGTGCGGCCCTTGCGGGCGGCGATGGCGGCCGTGACCGGCGCCTTGTCCTTCGGCTTCACGACGAGGACGTGGTGCGTCATGGTCGAGACGTTGCCCTGCGCGCTGTCGACCTCGTGCGTGACGGGGTTCGTCAGGTAGCGCTTGACCAGGGTGCCGATCTCGTTCTCCATGGTGGCGGAGAAGAGCATGCGCTGGCCGCCGCCGGGGATCTGGTCGAGCAGCTCGGTGACCTCGGGCAGGAAGCCCAGGTCGGCCATCTGGTCGGCCTCGTCGAGAACGGCGACCTCGACGTTCTCCAGCGAGCAGGCGCCGCGGTTGATGATGTCGCGCAGGCGGCCCGGGGTGGCGACGAGGACGTCGACACCGCGCTCCAGGGCGTAGATCTGGTTGCCCATGGAGGTACCGCCGCAGACGACCTTCATCTTCAGGCCGAGCACGTCGCCGTAGGGCTGGAGGGCGTCCGCGACCTGCATCGCGAGCTCACGCGTCGGCGTCAGGATGATCGCGCGGGGCTTCTTCTTGTCGGTGTGGCCACCGGCCAGGCGGGCCAGGGTGGGCAGACCGAAGGAGAGGGTCTTGCCGGAGCCGGTGCGGCCGCGGCCGAGGATGTCCTTGCCGGCCAGGGCGTCCGGGATGGTCGCGGCCTGGATCGGGAAGGGGGCGGTGACGCCGTTCTGGGCGAGCTTGCGCACGATCCCGTCCGGCAGACCGAGGTCGCCGAAGGTCAGGGTGGGCTCGGCGTCGGCGTCGTCCGCCTCGGCGTCGTCGTCGAAGTCGGTGGTGGAGTCCTCGAAGGACTCGCCGGTGCTCACGTCGGCCTCGAGGGCCTCGATGATCTCGTCGGCGACTACGGCCTCGATGGCCTCGGTGACCGCGAGGGTCTCGGCGTCGACGATCTCGTTGGAGTCGTTCTCGGGCATGACGGAACGGTCAGAACTGGAAATGGACATGCGAAATGCGAAACCTTCCGGAGTCTCGGCACGCGCCCAAACTCCGTGAATTCGCAAATCGACCGCCTCAATGCGGTCAGCCACGGCTGGGGAGAGTACGCGCCACGCGGCGCTCTTCGGATTCGGCGCCGGGCAATGGGATCAAACGATCTATAACCATACGCACCCTCCCCGGGGTCTGGCAAGTCGCCCCCCCAAAGAGGGCTCTGACCTGCACAAACACCATCCGCCCCGGGGAGCGGCGGAGCCGCCGCCGTCCGCCGGACGGGCCTAGGACTGCCCGCCGGGCGCCCCGCTCGGGTCCGGCTGCGGAGGCTGCGTCGGCTGCTGCGAGGGTGTGGGATCCGTCACTGGCGGCGGCGAGACCGGCGGAGCCTGGGTCGGCGGCGCCGGGGTCGGGGAGCCGGCCTGGCCGCCACCGGAACCGCCCGCTCCGCCCGAGCCCGAACCGCCGCCCGGGGGCTGCTGGGGGCCCTGGCCGCCCGCCGCCCCGCCCGACCCCGCCGACGGCGAGGCCGCGGGCGGGCCCGCCGGGGCGCCCGGACTGGGCGAGGCGCCGATCGCGCCGGAGGCCGTGCCGGGCTCTCCCGGCTTGCCCGCCTGGGCCCCCGTACCGTCCTTCGGTCCGTGGCCGCCCCGCACGGCCCCGGAGCCCTTGCCGGACGAGGAGCCGCCGCCGGACTTGCCGCCGTGGACCCCCGCGGAGGAGGAGGGCCCCGGCTGTGCGGCGTCCTCGCCGACGCTCATGCAGCCCGCCGTCGCCGCCACCGCGAGCGCGGCGACCGCCAGTCGCAGGGGGCGAAGGGGGCGCGGGGGGCGGAGGGAAGCGGTCAACTGGCGCACGGGGCACCTCCGGAACACAGGCAAGGGTCCGCGGTGAGCGGGTCAATGTGCCCAACTCCCTTTGCCCCGTAAGAGACACGCTCCAGCGGGCAGAAGGGCGGTGCGCCCTGCGCCCCGCCCTCAGGCGAACAGCTGGCGCGCCACCTGGAACCCGAGCGTGACCCCGCCCAGCCCGACCAGCACCGAACCCGCCACGTTCGCCGCCGCGAGGAACCGCCAGCCCCGCTCCGCCAGCCGCAGCGTCTCGTACGAGAACGTCGAGTACGTGCTCAGCGCCCCGCACAGCCCCGTCCCGAGCAGCAGGCTCAGCCGCGAGGAGGCGGCGCCGTCCAGCACAGCCCCGGTCAGCGCCCCCAGCACCAGGCAGGCGCCCGCGTTCACCACGAAGGTCCCCCACGGGAAGACCGAGTCGTGCCGCACCTGCACCGCGCGGTCCGTCAGGTAGCGCAGCGGCGCCCCCGCGGCCGCGCCCAGGATCACCACGAGCCAGTTCACCGGCGCACCACGACCGCGCCCGCGGCCCCGCCGTCGCCCACCGCGCGGCGGGTCATTTGGGCCGCCGCCCAGACCGCGCCCAGCGCGCCGGCCACCGTGAGCCCGGCGTACGCCAGCGCGGTTCCGGCCTCGCCCTCGTCCAGCAGGCGCGCGAAGTCCACCGCGTAGGTGGAGAAGGTGGTGAACCCGCCGAGCACCCCGACCCCCACGAAGGGCCGTACGAGGGGATGCGCCGAGCGGCCGCCCTCGCTGATCAGCACCATGAGCACGCCGATGAGCGCGCAGCCCGTCACGTTGACCCAGAAGGTCCCCCACGGAAAGGCCCCGGGCGCGGCCGGCCACAGCAGCGCGACCCCGTACCGCGCCGAGGCGCCGACGGCGCCGCCGGCCGCCACGGCCGCGAGGACCCGGCCCTGCGGTTCGGCGCGCTGCGCCGGCACGTGGAGGTCGACGTCCGGGTCGATGGCCTCGGCGCCCTCCACCGGCCCGGTCATCCGTGCCCCGCTTCGCATGTCACCACCGGGACATTCTCGCGCGCCGCGTCCGGGCCCGCCCGGGACGGCCTGGATCGGCCGCCGAGGCGCGAGAATGACCACGTGCTGGAGATGACGCGAGACGCGTTCGAAGAGCTGGTGGCCGAAGCCCTGGACTCGATCCCCGAGGAACTGACCCGGGTGATGGACAACGTGGCCGTCTTCGTGGAGGACGAGCCCGCCGCCGACGACCCCGACCTGCTCGGCCTCTACGAGGGAACCCCGCTCACCGAGCGCGGCGAGTGGTACGCCGGGGTCCTGCCCGACCGGATCTCGATCTACATGGGTCCGACCCTGCGGATGTGCGAGACCCCCGAGGAAGTGGTCCACGAGGTCGCCGTGACCGTGGTCCACGAGATCGCCCACCACTTCGGCATCGACGACGAGCGGCTCCACGAACTCGGCTGGGGGTGACCCGGGGCGCTCGAGGCGCGGCCCGGAGGCGCTCCGGAGGCGGCCCGCGGCCGACGGAGGAAACCGTTTTGGCGATCGCCGCCGGGATCCCATATGCTTCTCACGTCCCCGACGCGCTGGAAAGTGCCCGGCGGGCCTTTAGCCCTCATCGTCTAGTGGCCCAGGACGCCGCCCTTTCAAGGCGGTAGCACGGGTTCGAATCCCGTTGGGGGTACGCATTACCGTGTGCGAGACTTGTGCTCGCACATTGCAAGGACCTGTGGAGCAGTTGGTTAGCTCGCCACCCTGTCAAGGTGGAGGTCGCGGGTTCAAGTCCCGTCAGGTTCGCTGAAGCCGGAAACGGTTTCGTGGCTGGGTAGCTCAGTTGGTACGAGCGATCGCCTGAAAAGCGATAGGTCGCCGGTTCGACCCCGGCCCCAGCCACCATGGAGAAGGCCCCGTCCTCGGACGGGGCCTTCTTGCGTCACTCCTCCTCGGCCACCGCCCGCGCCCGGCGGCGCCACTGCGTCAGCCCCGCGCCGGCCGCCACCAGGACGACCAGCCCGAGCAGCGCCCAGTCCGGGACCGCGTCCGCGACGGCCTGGACCCGCCGCTCCACCGCGAACGAGTCGTCCACGTCCAGCAGCCCCGGCAGTGCGGTCGCCCCGTCGTAGACCAGGAACATCGTGCCGAGCAGGATGAAGAACAGGCCCGAGGCGAGCGTGGTCGTGTGCAGTTCGAAGCGGCCGAGCGAGAAGGCCCGTCCGCGCAGCCAGCGGCGCCGGCCCAGGTCGAAGCGCTCCCAGAGCAGCGCCAGCACGAACAGCGGAACGGCCATGCCCAGCGCGTACACCGCGAGCAGCAGGCCCCCGTAGACCGGGCTGCCGCTGACCGCCGCCACGGTGAGGACGCTGCCGAGGATCGGCCCGGCGCAGAAGCCGGCGAGCCCGTAGACGGCGCCCAGCGCGTACACCGACAGGGCGGTGGTCGGGCGGATCCTCCCCGAGAGCTCCGAGATCCGCTTCGAGGCGAAGCCGAGGCCCAGGATCTGCGCGAGCCCGAGCCCGATGATCAGCCAGCCGCCGATCAGCACCAGCTCGTCGCGGTTGCTGTGGAAGAACCGCCCGGCGTACGAACCGGCCGCCCCCAGCGGTACGAGGGTGCTCGCGAGGCCCGCGTAGAAGATCCCGGTGCGCGCCAGCAGCCGGGAGGCGGAGTCGATCGAGTAGGCGAAGAACGCGGGCAGGAGCAGCGCGCTGCACGGGCTGAGCAGCGCGAGGAGGCCGCCCAGCAGGGCGGCCAGGTATCCGATGTCGGTCACTTCGCGGCCGCCTGCGCCTTGGCCTTGGCGATGGCCGCGGTGAAGGCGTCCATCGGCTGGGCGCCCGCGATGGGCTGCCCGTTGACCAGGAAGGACGGGGTGGAGCTGACGCCGATGCGGTAGCCCTCCTCCTGGTCCTTGCCCAGCGCGGCCGCGGCCTGTTCCCCGGCCGTGTCCTTCTTGAAGCGCTCCAGGTCCGGGACCCCGGCCTCGCGGGCCAGCTCGGTCAACCGCTCCTCGCCGAAGCCCTTCTCCTTCGAGCCCTCGGCGTACGCGGCCGCGTGGAACTGCTGGAACCGGTCCTGCTGCCCCGCCGCCCATGCGGCCTTGGCGGCGGCCTCGGAGTCGGCGCCGAAGATCGGGAAGTTGCGCCACTCGATGCGCAGGGTGCCGTCCTCCACGTACTTCTTCACCAGTTCGGGCTCGGTGTCGCGGGCGAACTTTCCGCAGTAGCCGCACTTGAAGTCGGAGTACTCGATCAGGACGACGGGAGCGTCGGCGCGGCCCACGGCGAGCTTGTCGCCGGACTCGCGGCGGGCGAGCGCCTTGAGCTGCGCGGCGGGGTCGGTGCGGGGCGTGTCCGAGGCGGAGGCGGAGGAGCCGCCGGCGGGCTTGGCGTCGGGTGCGGTGGCCTGCCAGGAGACGAGGCCGAGGGTGACGGCGGCGAGGGCCACACCGGCGGAGACGAGCAGGGGCTTGCGGCGCGAGGACCGGGAAGAGGGCCGGGAGGAGGAAGAGGACATGCGGGTGCTCCAGAGCTGTGCGCGAAGGGGTTGGGCGGACCGGGCGGATGCGACCGGTCCTCCTAGACCCGCATCACGGACAGCTCCACGCGGGACGGCGCCGGCCGGTCGGGCCCGCGTACGAGGACCCGTACGGGTATCACCTGCGACGCGGCAGCCCCCTCGGGCCCCGGCACCGCGGGCGGAGCCTGCGCCTGATCGGCCCCGGCCCGCGCGGGCAGCGCGGGCAGGCCGTCCCGCCCGGGTGCCCCGGGCGCACAGGCGGGTCCGGGGGAGCCTGCGGGAGCGAAGGCCGCGAACGGGGAGGCGGCCGGCCCGGAGCCTCCGGGCGCGAGCGCCCCGAGAAACGTGGTCACCCCGTCCGGAACGGGTGCGGCCCGGGGCGCCGGGGCCCGGTCCGGGACAGGCGCCGGCGCGGGCGCCCCGAGGGCCGGGGCCCGGACGGCGCTCCGCCCGGCAGTTCCCGGCGCGGAGGCCACCTGTCCCGCGATCACCTGGCCGGAGGCAGCCTGCGCGGCGGGCCCGCCCGCGAGCATCCCGGCCAGCAGTACCCAGCCCAGCAGCGCAGCGAAACCGCGGTGGCTGCGGTGCATCGTGGGCGGCCTCTCACTGGGACACGTCGGGGGGGACTTCGGGGGGACTTCGGGGGGACACGCGGTCCTACTCGCGGACCGACTCGGGGGACTCGTCCCGAAATGGTACGGGTCCGCCCCACAAATGCGTTCGCCACCCGGCACCTACGGGTGAGATCCTCGACCAGGTATGTCTACTTCCTTCGCCGCCCTGCAGACGCTTCTCGGTGAGATCTCGCTCCGTGACGCGCACCGCCTCGGCCGCCGCCTCGAAGGCGCCCGCCGCATCCGCAAGCCCGAGGCCAAGCAGGCCGTGCTCGACGAGATCGCCGCGGAGGCCGAAAAGGCCGCCGCGCGACTGGCCGGCCGCGCCTCGCGGATGCCGGAGGTCACGTATCCCGAGAACCTTCCCGTCAGCCAGAAGAAGGACGAGATCGCCGAGGCGATACGCGACCACCAGGTCGTGATCGTCGCGGGCGAGACCGGCTCCGGCAAGACCACGCAGATCCCCAAGATCTGCATGGAGCTGGGGCGCGGCGTCCGGGGGATGATCGGGCACACCCAGCCCCGCCGGATCGCGGCCCGCACGGTCGCCGAGCGCATCGCGGAGGAGCTGAAGTCCGAGATCGGCCAGACCGTCGGCTGGAAGGTCCGGTTCACCGACCAGGTGGACCAGGACGCCACCTTCGTGAAGCTGATGACGGACGGCATCCTGCTCGCCGAGATCCAGACGGACCGCGAGCTGCGCGCGTACGACACGATCATCATCGACGAGGCCCACGAGCGGTCGCTGAACATCGACTTCCTGCTCGGCTACCTGGCCACGCTGCTGCCCAAACGCCCCGACCTCAAGGTGATCATCACCTCGGCGACCATCGACCCGGAGCGGTTCTCCCGGCACTTCGGCGAGGCCCCGATCGTCGAGGTCAGCGGCCGGACGTATCCCGTGGAGGTCCGCTACCGCCCGCTCCTGGAGGAGGAGGGCGACGACAGCGACCGCGACCAGATCACCGCGATCTGCGAGGCCGTGGACGAGCTCCAGTCCGAGGGCCCCGGCGACATCCTGGTCTTCCTCTCCGGCGAGCGCGAGATCCGCGACACGGCGGACGCCCTGAACAAGCGCAATCTCCGCTTCACGGAGGTCCTGCCGCTCTACGCCCGCCTCTCGCACGCCGAGCAGCACCGCGTCTTCCAGCAGCACACCGGCCGCCGGATCGTCCTCGCGACGAACGTCGCCGAGACCTCCCTCACCGTCCCGGGCATCAAGTACGTGATCGACCCGGGCACCGCCCGCATCTCCCGCTACAGCCACCGCACCAAGGTCCAGCGGCTGCCCATCGAGCGGATCTCGCAGGCCAGCGCCAACCAGCGCAAGGGCCGCTGCGGCCGTACCTCGGACGGCATCTGCATCCGGCTGTACTCGGAGGACGACTTCCTCACCCGTCCGGAGTTCACGGACGCGGAGATCCTGCGCACGAACCTCGCCTCCGTCATCCTCCAGATGACCGCGGCCGGCCTCGGCGAGATCGAGAAGTTCCCCTTCATCGACCCGCCGGACCACCGCAACATCCGCGACGGCGTCCAGCTCCTCCAGGAGCTCGGGGCGCTCGACCCGGCGGAGAAGGACCACAAGAAGCGGCTCACCCCGATGGGCCGCCAGCTCTCCCAGCTCCCCGTGGACCCGCGCCTGGCCCGCATGGTGGTGGAGGCGGACAAGAACAACTGCGTCCGCGAGGTCATGGTCATCGCGGCGGCCCTGTCCATCCAGGACCCGCGCGAGCGGCCCTCGGACAAGCAGACGCAGGCCGACCAGAACCACGCCCGCTTCAAGGACGAAACGAGCGACTTCCTCTCGTTCCTGAACATGTGGCGCTACGTGCGCGAGCAGCAGAAGGAACGCGGCTCGTCCTCCTTCCGCCGGATGTGCAAGCAGGAGTACCTGAACTTCCTGCGGATCCGCGAGTGGCAGGACATCTATTCGCAGCTGCGCACGGTCGCCAAGACCATGGGCATCCACGTCAACGAGGCCGACGCCCCCGAGACGAGCGTGCACATCTCGCTGCTCGCCGGCCTGCTGTCGCACATCGGGCTCAAGGACACCGACAAGAACGAGTACCTCGGGGCCCGGTCCGCGAAGTTCGCGATCTTCCCCGGCTCCTCGCTCTTCAAG
The DNA here is from genome assembly GCF_053609185.1 of Streptomyces sp. NPDC054956. NCBI lineage: Bacteria > Bacillati > Actinomycetota > Actinomycetes > Kitasatosporales > Streptomycetaceae > Streptomyces > Streptomyces sp. NPDC054956. The sequence continues at coordinate 8,894 of NZ_JBSGXB010000213.1, forward strand.
AAGCAGCCGAAGTTCCTGATGTCGGCCGAGCTGGTGGAGACCTCGAGGCTGTGGGCCCGGGTGAACGCCAAGGTCGAGCCGGAGTGGGTGGAGCCGCTCGCCCAGCACCTGATCAAGCGCACGTACAGCGAGCCGCACTGGGAGAAGGACCAGGCGGCCGTGATGGCCTTCGAGAAGGTCACGCTGTACGGCGTGCCGATCGTCGCGCAGCGGAAGATCAACTACGGCCGGATCGACCCCGAGGTCTCGCGCGAACTGTTCATCCGCAACGCCCTGGTCGAGGGCGACTGGCGGACCCACCACAAGTTCTACGCCGACAACCGCAAGCTCCTCACCGAGGTGGAGGAGCTGGAGAACCGGGCCCGGCGCCGCGACATCGTGGTCGACGACGAGACCCTCTTCGACTTCTACGACCAGCGCATCCCGGAACACGTGGTCTCCGGGGCGCACTTCGACTCCTGGTGGAAGCACAAGAAGCGCGACGAGCCCGAACTGCTCGACTTCGAGCGCGAGATGCTCCTGACGGAGAAGGCGGCCGGGGTCACCAAGGCCGACTATCCGGACTCCTGGATGCAGGGTCGCCTCAAGTTCCGGGTGACCTACCAGTTCGAGCCGGGCGCGGACGCGGACGGCGTGACCGTCCACATCCCGCTCCAGGTCCTCAACCAGGTCACGGACGAGGGCTTCGACTGGCAGATCCCGGGCCTGCGGGAAGAGGTGGTCACGGAGCTGATCCGGTCCCTCCCCAAGCCGATCCGCCGCCACTACGTCCCGGCTCCGAACTTCGCGACCCGCTTCCTGGACACCGCCGTCCCCCTCCAGGAGCCCCTGCACGTCACCCTGGCCCGGGAACTGCACCGGATGGTCGGGGTCCCGGTCACCGCCGAGGACTTCGACCTCACCCGCATCCCCGACCACCTGAAGATCACCTTCCGGATCGTCGACGAACGCCGCAAGAACCTCGCCGAGGCCAAGGACCTGGAGGCCCTGCGGCTCCAGCTCAAGCCCAAGGCCCGCCAGGCCCTCTCGCAGGCCGCCGCGGCCAGCGCCGAGCGGGCGGGCGGGGAGTCGGTGGAGAAGACCGGGCTGACGGACTGGACGATCGGCACCCTGACCAAGGTCTTCGAGACCCGCCGGGCGGGCCAGCCGGTGAAGGCCTACCCGGCGCTGGTGGACGAGGGCACGAGCGTGTCCGTACGCCTCTTCGACAGCGAGGCCGAGCAGGAACAGGCGATGCGGCTCGGCACCCGGCGGCTGATCCTGCTCAACATCCCGGTGAACCCGGCGAAGTTCGCCTCGGACCACCTGAGCAACCAGCAGAAGCTGGCCCTGTCGCGCAATCCGCACGGCTCCATCCAGGCGCTGTTCGACGACTGCGCCACCGCCGCGGCCGACAAGCTCATCGCCGACCACGGCGGTCCGGCGTGGGACGAGACGGGCTTCCGCAAGCTCTACGAGGCCGTGCGGGCCGACCTGGTGGACACGACCGTACGGACGATCACGCAGGTGCAGCAGGTGCTGGCGGCCTGGCAGGCGTGCGAGCGCCGGCTCAAGGCCACCAACAGCCTCGCCCTCATGGCGAACGTCCAGGACGTGAAGAACCAGCTGGCGGCCCTCGTGCCGGCCGGCTTCGTCACGCTCGCCGGACTGCGCCGGCTGCCGGACCTGATGCGCTACCTGGTGGCGGCCGACCGGCGGCTCCAGCAGATGCCGACGGGCGTCCAGCGCGACACCACGCGCATGGAGAAGGTCCACGAGATGCGGGACGAGTACCTGTGGCTGCTGGAGCAGTTGCCCAAGGGCCGCCCGGTCCCGGCGGCAGTCACCGAGATCCGCTGGATGATCGAGGAACTGCGGGTCAGCTACTTCGCCCACGCCCTCGGAACGGCCTATCCGATCTCCGACAAGCGCATCGTGAAGGCGGTGGACGCGGCCGCCCCGGGACCCGCTCGGTGATCGGGTTCGACTGCACCCCCTGAGCTGCGGTACAGTCTGTTTCGCAGCCGCCTAGCGGTCGCGAAACAAGGACCTGTGGAGCAGTTGGTTAGCTCGCCACCCTGTCAAGGTGGAGGTCGCGGGTTCAAGTCCCGTCAGGTTCGCAAGATCGTCAGGGCCCGCATCCTCAGGATGCGGGCCCTGACGCGTTTCCGGCCCACGAGTCGCCCAGAACCCCACCCGACCCGCCGGAGCGCCCCCAAGGGCCGCCTGAGGCCCCTGCGATGGGCCCGTACGGGCGATCCCGCGCCCCTGCCGGCAGCGACGGCCGGAGCGGCCGGGGTCCACCCCCGGTCCGCCGGAAATATCGCCCGTCCGCATGATGCGCTCCGCACGGCACGTCCCCTTACGGGGTACGTTGCCCGCATCACAAGAGTGATCAACTGTGACGGGAGTCACCACATGTGTTTTTGAGACGTACGCTTTTATCGCACCCATACGTCCGCTCGATTTAATATGTGCAATGGCACCCCCCTCGAGGGACCCCGCGCGCCAGCCCGATTCCGCCCTGACCAGGGCATAAAAAAGATCGCGCTGGACCCGGCGGAGTCCAGCGCGATCGACGACTGATGAACCTGTTGGGGCAGGTCCGGTCGCATGAAGCTATGTGGGGCTCATCGGATTGGGGGACCCGATATAGACCCGTCAATAAGTGATGCTGCGGAACCTCAGGCCTCGCTGCGCTGCTGCGGAATTCCCGCAAGCAGTGCGCGAACCTCAGCCTCGCGGTAACGGCGGTGTCCACCCAGGGTGCGGATGGACGTGAGCTTGCCAGCCTTGGCCCAGCGGGTCACCGTCTTCGGGTCCACGCGGAACATCGTGGCAACCTCAGCCGGGGTCAGCAGCGGCTCGGCATCAGGGGTGCGAGCGGTCATGAGCGGCCTCCTCGGGAGAACCGAACCATCTCGGTTCTTTCCTCTAAATTCTGCACCTTGGCCCGCGTTGCCCGAAATGGACATACGCGGGCCGAGTCGGTTATAGGACGAACGGCTTGTCCTCGGCACTACAACTACACCATCCGTCCAGCCCCAAGGGCCAAACCGACGGAATTGCCCTCCGAGGTGTTCATCAGCGGCGGAAGCCGATGGACCGCCCTATAACGGACAGTCACCCCACTGTGACGATCAGTCACAGAGCGATCAGGAGTCGTCAGACCCCCCGTAGAGTGCAATGCCGAGCATTCCGCCCTTAGTTGGACGGAAGGAACCCTCCCCGGACTCCTTGTCCTATTTTGGCACGAGGGTAGGGGAAGGGCGCAAGGGTGTAGATAGTGCGGTCCGTCACGCTTGGGCCAATGGCCCGTATCGGGACGTAGGTCCCGGAACAAAGACCCAAAAGAGGGCATCACGACCCTGAGCAGGCCGTTCCCCCGGGGGACCGGCCGATCGGCCGATGGACATCGGGGCCCCGGTTCGCTACCCCGCCTCGGCCGACCCGGCTCGCACTAGTTCGCGAAGAGTCTCTCCCGGACCGCCCGCCACCGTTCGGCCAGGACCCCGTACGTCTCGGAGGCCCCCTCCCGGTCCCCGGCCCGCAGCGCCGCGATCCCCGCCGCCAGGTCCCGGGCCGAGCGGTCCCGCGCCAGCCGGTCCGCCGGCAGCGCGTGCAGCAGCCCGCCGTAGTCCAGCTCGACCATCGAACGCGGATGGAACTCCTCCAGCCAGCTCCCGACCTCCACCAGCCCCTCGGCGAGCATCCCGTAGCCCTCCGCCTCGCGCAGGGTCCGCAGGCCCCGCGCGAGCCGGCGCCGGGCCTGCACCATCGGCGTCCGGTAGCGCAGCCGTTCTCCCGGCACGTACTCCCGCTCCTCGTCGGACACCAGCACGAACCAGCGCAGCGGCACCTGCCACACCCCCGTACGGATCCACGGGCGCGCGTCGGGGTTGCGCCCGCGCCAGGCCTCGTACTCCTCGGCGGCGCGGCGGCGGGCCGTCGCGGGCAGCGCGGCGTCGAGCACGGGCAGCGGGAACTCGGCCACCAGCTCCTGGAGCGCCAGCCAGCCGCGCAGCCTGGTCCGCCAGGGGCAGACCAGCAGCATCCCGTCCACCTCGGCGGTGAAGGCGTCCGCGCTCTCGTGCGCCGGGACCCCGACCACGGGCACCCGTACCAAGTCCACCAGCGAGCGGCGCAGTTCGTCCTGGGCGGTCGGGATCACCCCGCGCCGGGCGTAGTCGGCCCAGTGCGTGCGCTCGGGCTCCGGAAAGGCGGCGAGGGGCTCGTAGACCCGCAGGTACGAGGCGTAGGGGACGGCGGGGACCGAGCGGGCGGAGGGCAGCCGGGGATCGGGGGATTCGCTCACGCTCTCGTACTCCCCCACCCCGCCCGGCCCTACTCCGACGGCCGACCGCCGCGCCGCCCCTAGGGCGTGTCTTTCGGATCAGGCCGGGCCCCCGCCGGAAGACAACCCCCAACCCCGGGGTGTGCCCGGAGACCGAGAAGGGGGGGGACCACGGCCCCCTGGAATA
>NZ_JBSGXB010000214.1:0-13344 GCF_053609185.1 Streptomyces sp. NPDC054956
ATCCATTGGGCGCGCGCCCGGGGGGCCCCACGCCGCCCCCGCGCACGCGCCCTCCCCTCCACCCCCGGTGTCCCCCCGGGATCTCGGTGACGCATGGACAAACCTAAGCGCCGCATAAGCGGATCCCATGCCTCCGAAGGTCCTGTCACCAGTGACCTTGGACCCGGTCCCCGTTCCGGAATCAGGACCGGGACCGGCCCGCGGACCGGAGCCGGGACTACGGCCGGTCGAGCCGCAGCCGCTCGGCCCGCGGCAGCCCGGCCACGACCAGGTCGTACGAGTCCTCGACCAGTTCCCGGACCAGCGCGTCGGGCAGCGCCCCGGGGCCGCCCACCGTGACCGTGTTCCAGTGCCGCTTGTTCATGTGCCAGCCCGGCACGATCGCCTCGTGCTCCTCCCGCAGCCGCACCGCGAGCTCCGGTTCGCACTTGAGGTTGACCTTGAGCGGCTCCGCGTCCAGCGCGCTCAGCGCGAACACCTTCCCCAGCACCTTGAACACCGAGGTCTCCGGGGTGAAGGGGAACTCCTCCACCGCCGCGTTGAAGCCCAGACAGAATGCGCGCAGCTCCGCCGGCGTCATGCGCCCTCCCCCGAACCCGAACCCGAGCCCGAACCCGAACCCGAGCCTGCGTCCCCCGCCGGGAGCACCGGCTCGACCAGTACCGTCACGATCTTGTTCCGCCGTCCCGCCGGGGACTCGGCGGTGAGCCGCAGCGGACGCCCGTCCGGCAGGTCCACCACCGCCGAGGCGCCGGCGATCGGCACCCGGCCGAGCGCCTTGGCGAGCAGTCCGCCGACCGTCTCCACGTCCTCGTCGTCGAAGGAGTCGACCTTGAACAGCTCGCCGAGGTCGGTGATGTCCAGGCGCGCGGTGACCCGGTAGCGGTCCCCGCCGAGCTCCTCGACCGGAGGGAGTTCCCGGTCGTACTCGTCGGTGATCTCACCGACGATCTCCTCGAGGATGTCCTCGATGGTGACGATCCCGGCGGTGCCGCCGTACTCGTCGATGACGACCGCCACGTGGTTGCGCACCGACTGCATCTCGCGCAGCAGGTCGCCCGCGTTCTTGGTGTCCGGCACGAAGACCGCCGGCCGCATCGCCGTCGAGACCAGGTCGGCCTCCGTCTCCCGGCTGATGTGCGTCTTGCGGACCAGGTCCTTGAGGTAGACGATGCCGACGATGTCGTCCTCGTTCTCCCCGGTCACGGGGATGCGCGAGAAGCCCGACCGCAGCGCGAGCGTGGTCGCCTGACGGATCGTCTTGTACCGCTCGATGCAGACCAGGTCGGTGCGCGGCACCATGACCTCGCGCACGAGCGTGTCGCCGAGTTCGAAGACCTGGTGCACCATCCGGCGCTCGTCGTCCTCGATCAGCGATTCCTTCTCCGCCAGGTCGACCATGGCGCGCAGCTCGGCCTCGGAGGCGAAGGGCCCCTTGCGGAAGCCCTTCCCGGGGGTGAGCGCGTTGCCGATGAGGATCAGCAGCTGCGGGATCGGCCCCATGATGCGGGCGAGCGGTACGAGGACGTACGCGGCCGCCGTCGCGGTGTTCAGCGGGTGCTGGCGGCCGATGGTGCGCGGGGAGACGCCGACCGCCACGAAGGACACCAGCACCATCACGGCGATGGCCACCAGCAGCGCGGTCCAGTTCTCCCCGAACTCGTCGAGGCAGACGTACGTGACGAGCACGCCCGCCGCCATCTCGCAGGTGACCCGGACGAGCAGGGCGACGTTGAGGTAGCGGGTGGGGTCGGCGGCCACCTGCGCGAGCTTCGCGCTGCCGCGCCGGCCGTCGCGTACGGCCTGTTCGGCGCGGAAGGCGGAGATCCGGGCGATCCCGGACTCGGCGCACGCGGCGAACCAGGCCACGACGACCAGCAGGACGGCGCCGGTGATCAGTTGGGGGTCGCCGGTCACGAGACGGTGGGGGCCGGGGACGGGCCGGTGACGCCGCGCTCGCCGCGCCAGCCGTCGACGATCGCCGCCTGGAGGCCGAACATCTCGGCCTTCTCGTCCGGCTCCTCGTGGTCGTAGCCGAGCAGGTGCAGCACCCCGTGGACGGTCAGGAGCTGGAGCTCCTCGTCCATGGAGTGCTGCGTAGGCGCTTCCTCGCCCTGCTTCTTCGCCACTTCGGGGCAGAGCACGATGTCACCGAGGAGCCCCTGCGGGGGCTCCTCCTCGTCCTTCGACGGCGGGCGCAGCTCGTCCATCGGGAAGGACATGACGTCGGTGGGTCCGGGCAGGTCCATCCACTGGATGTGGAGCTGCTCCATCGCCTCCTCGTCGACGACGATGACGGAGAGCTCCGAGAGCGGGTGGATCCGCATCCGGGTGAGCGCGTAGCGGGCGATGTCGAGGATCGCCTGCTCGTCGACCTCGGTTCCGGACTCGTTGTTGACGTCGATCGACATGGTGCGCTGGGTTCTACTTCCGCTGGTAGCCGTTCCGGGACGGCTTCCCGTCCTGGCTGTCGTCGTACTTCTCGTACGCGTCGACGATACGGCCGACCAGCTTGTGCCGGACGACATCCTCGGAGGTGAGCCGCGAGAACTGGATGTCCGGCACCCCTTCGAGGATCTCCTGGACCTGACGCAGACCGCTCTTGGCGCCGCCCGGCAGGTCGACCTGCGTGATGTCACCCGTGACGACGATCTTCGAGTCGAACCCGAGCCGGGTCAGGAACATCTTCATCTGCTCGGGAGTGGTGTTCTGCGCCTCGTCGAGGACGACGAACGCCTCGTTGAGGGTGCGGCCGCGCATGTACGCGAGCGGGGCCACCTCGATGGTGCCCGCCGCCATCAGGCGGGGGATCGAGTCCGGGTCGATCATGTCGTGCAGCGCGTCGTAGAGCGGGCGCAGGTACGGGTCGATCTTGTCGAAGAGCGTGCCCGGCAGGAAGCCGAGCCGCTCGCCGGCCTCGACGGCGGGGCGGGTCAGGATGATCCGGCTGACCTGCTTGGACTGCAGGGCCTGGACCGCCTTGGCCATGGCGAGGTAGGTCTTGCCGGTACCGGCGGGGCCGATGCCGAAGACGATCGTGTTCTTGTCGATCGCGTCGACGTACCGCTTCTGGTTCAGGGTCTTGGGACGGATGGTGCGGCCGCGGCTGGAGAGGATGTTCTGGGTGAGCACCTCCGCCGGCGTCTCGTCCGGTCCCTCGCCGTTGCCGCTCGACTTGAGCATGGCGATCGAGCGTTCCACTGCGTCCTCCGTCATCGGCTGCCCGGTGCGGAGCACCAGCATCATCTCGTCGAACAGGCGCTGGATCAGAGCGACTTCCGCCGCCGCGCCGATCGCGCTGACCTGATTGCCCCGAACATGGATGTCGGCCTTCGGGAAGGCCTTCTCGATCACGCGCAACAGGGCGTCGCCCGAGCCGAGCACGGACACCATCGGGTGGGCGGCCGGGACGGTGAAATGGGCTCGCGCCTGCCCCGGCGCGGGGGTCTGGGCTGTCGGTGTCTGAGTCATGGGCCGGCACTGTGGCCTGCGCATACCTCCCACTGAGGGGCCGCGCCGATCGACGGCCTCCGGACTTCCAAGCGTACGTCGCCGCCGCGTGATCCCCGAGGGGTTTTACCGGTCCCGGCGCAGGCCCCCGTACGCGGCTGCGCGCGACCCCGTGCGCGGCCCCCGTACGCGGCTGCGCGCGGCCCCCGCCCCGGGCCCGCCGGGCGCGGGCCCGGACGGCCGGCCCGACCGCCCTACGCCGAGTGCCGGAAGCCGATCGTCGGGACCGCCCGGCGCCGGCTGGCCGGGGTCTCGGCCGGCGGGATCAGGTCGTCGAGGAAGCCGTAGCGCCCGCGCAGCTCGTGCGGGGCGGTGCGCCACCAGGCGGCCACCTCGGGCCAGCCGGGGGCCGACAGGGAGCCGCCGAACTCCTGCACCGACAGGGCCGCCGTCAGGCCCGCGAAGGCGAGCCGGTCCGCCAGCGGCCACTCGGCGAGGGTGCCGGTGAGGAAGCCCGCCACGTAGACGTCGCCCGCGCCGGTCGGGTCGAGGGCGTCGACGGCGATCGCCGGGACCTGCGCCGTCTCCCCGGTCCGCCCGTCCACCGCGTACGAGCCCTCGGCGCCCATCGTCACCACCGCGATCGGGACCTTCTCGGCCAGCGCCCGGGCCGCCGCGCGCGGACAGTCGGTGCGCGTGTAGGCCATCGCCTCCCCCGCGTTGGGCAGGAACGCCTCGCAGTGCTCCAGGTCGGCCAGGGCCCCCAGGTCCCAGCGTCCGCTCTCGTCCCAGCCGACGTCGGCGAAGACCCGCGCTCCGTTGCGGGCCGCCTCGGCCACCCACGCCTCGCCGCCCCCCGTTCCGAGCGAGGCCACGGCCGCACGGGTGCGGGGCGGGCACTGCGGGAACGGCCCGGGGCCCGCGGGGGGCGGGGCCTCGTGTCCGTGCGAGACCATCGTGCGCTCGCCCTCGTACGCCATGGAGACGGTGACGGGGCTGTGCCAGCCGGGAACGGTCCGTGACATCGACAGGTCGATGCCCTCGCCCTGTTCGAGGGCGTCCCAGCAGTACTCGCCGTAGTGGTCGTCGCCGAAGGCGGCGGCGAGGGTGGTGCGCAGGCCGAGCCGGGCGAGGGCGGTGGCCATGTTGGCGACGCCGCCGGGGCTGGAACCCATGCCGCGCGCCCAGGACTCGGTGCCGCGCACGGGGGCCGAGTCGAGTCCGGTGAAGATGATGTCGAGGAAGACCGTGCCGGTCAGGAACACGTCGCAGCCCGGCTCTTGGGGATCGCGCAGCGGACCGAGCGGGTCCACGGCGGCGGTACGGCTGTCCCGGCTGGTGCGACTGCTCACGATGTACTCCCCGTTCGGCGCGCGTTTCGCTGGAATCGGTGTCGGGTGGACGGTCTTGGCGGGTCGTTTCTTCAATGGGGGTAACACACGCCCGCCGTGCGGCCCCTCCCGCCCGGGTGGACCCGGAATACAGTGTGACGCAGATCACCACCCGAACGCCCTTCTGTGAAGATCCGGCCGCTTGATAGATATGAGCCCCGCGCTCTTGCGGAATCTCACGCTCCGCCTGCGTCACCTGGAACACCCGTGTCCGACCGCACCCCCGCGCCGCCCGCCGCCTGGCCGCTCGTCGCGCTCTTCACCGCCGGTTACGTCGCCCCGTACCTGCTCCCGACCGTCGTGGGCAGGCTGGACGCGCACCTCCCGCTGAGCCCCGCGCAGGCCGGACTGATCGGCTCGGTCCTGCTGCTCGGCTCCGCCTCCGCCGGATTCGCCCTGGCCTCCCGCATCCCCCGGCACGGACCGCGTCCGCTGGCCCGGCTCGGGCTGCTGCTGGCCGTCCTCGGCTACGGCACCGCGGCCGCCACGTCGCTGCTCCCGCTCGTCGTCGCGGGCGCCGTCGTCGGCGGCTTCGGCTCGGGCACGGCGACCGCCGTGGCCGCCTCCGGGATCGCCGCGCAGCGCGATCCGCACCGCACCTCCGCGCTCGGACTGCTGTCGGTGTCGGCGACCGCCGGGGCCCTGTACCTGACCCTGCCCCGGCTCGGCGGCGGCCACTGGCTGCCCTTCGCCGCGATCGCGCTGGTCGCGGCGGCGTGCTGGCCCGCGACGGGCCGCCTCGGCGGGGCCACCGCGCCGGCCCGGGCGGTACGGGTCCGCGGGCGGCTGCCGTACCCGCGGGCCGGGGTGGTGCTGGCCGCGGCCCTGATGCTGTGGTCGCTGGCCCAGAACGCCCTGTGGGGGGTCAGCGGCCGCATCGGCGCGCAGCAGGCGGGCCTGTCGGAGGTCACCCTCGGCATCGTCTTCGCCGCCGCGCTCGGCGCCGGGCTGCTCGGCGTCACCGCCGCCTCCGCGCTCGGGGCCCGGCTCGGCCGGGCGGTTCCGGTGGGCGCGGGCACGGCGGTCATCGCCGGCTGCGTGGTACTGGCCTCGCACTCCCACGGCCTGGGCACCTTCGCCGCCGGGGAGATCATGTGGAACGCGGTCTACCCCGTCGTGCTCTCCTACGCCATCGGGCTCGCGGCCGCCCTCGACCCGCGCGGCCGCTGGGCCGTCCTGGTCGGCTCCGCCTCCTCGCTCGGCGTGGCCTGCGGGCCCGTCGCCGGGAGCCTGCTCGCCGAGCGCGCCGGGTTCGAGGGCATGGGCCTGGTCCTCGGCGGCCTGCTGCTGGCCGTGGCCGGGCCGATGACCGCCGTCGCCCTGCACGTCGGCGGACGCCCGCTGGTCCCGGGCTCGGTGCGGCGGCGCGGCGGGGCCCCGGCAGCCGTGCTCGCGGCCGGCGCGGGCGCCCCGACGGGCACGGTGCCGAAGGTCGGCGCACCCGAGCTGGAGGTCGTCGAGCTCCCTGGCATCGCCGCCCGTCGCGCCCGTTCCCCGCGCCGGCCCGCGCTGCGGGTGCTGCTGCTCTCCCCGGCGGCCGCCCGCCGCGCCCGCGAGCAGTCCTCGCGGCGGGTCCGGTCCGGAGTCTAGAACGCGGCCGGGGCCCGCACCGGCCCCGGCGCCGGGTCCGTCCTCAGGACCGCTTCGGCACGGGAACCCGTACGAGGTCGGCGGCGATCGTGAGCTCGCCCTCGAACCCGGCCGCGCGGGCCTGGCGTTCGAACTCCGACGGATCGGAGTAGCGCTGCGAGAAGTGCGTCAGCACGAGGTGCCGTACGCCCGCGTCGCGCGCCACCGCGGCGGCCTGGCCGGCGGTGAGGTGCCCGTGGTCGGTGGCCAGCCGGACGTCCTCGTCGAGGAACGTCGACTCGATCACCAGCATGTCGCAGCCCGCCGCGAGCGTTTCGACGCCCTCGCAGAGCCGGGTGTCCATCACGAAGGCGAACCGCTGCCCGGGGCGCGGCTCGCTGACGTCCTCGAGGGTGACCTCGCCGAGGCGGCCCTCGCGCTGGATCAGGCCCACGTCCGGCCCCTTGATCCCGTGCCGCGCGAGCAGTTCGGGCCGTATCCGGCGGCCGTCGGGCTCCGTGAGCCGGTAGCCGAAGGACTCCACCGGGTGCGAGAGCCGTACGGCGTCCAGCACGTAGCTCTCGGAGCGCGCGAGCACACCGTCCGCGGCGACCGGTTCCTCGGCGATCTCCACGGTCTCGCGGTAGGCCGTGGCGTAGCGCAGCCGCTCGAAGAACCTCTGCCCGGAGGCCGGGTAGTGGGCGCTGACGGGGTGCGGGACCCGGTCGAGGTTGATGCGCTGGATCACCCCGGCGAGGCCGAGGCTGTGGTCGCCGTGGAAGTGGGTGACGCAGATCCTGTTGATGTCGTGCGCGGCCACCCCGGCGCGCAGCATCTGGCGCTGGGTGCCCTCGCCGGGATCGAAGAGGATTCCCTCGCCGTCCCAGCGCAGCAGGTAGCCGTTGTGGTTGCGGTGGCGGGTCGGCACCTGGCTGGCGGTGCCGAGGACCACGAATTCTCGTACGGACACGGCTTATCCCGGGGGCCACTCGAAGCCGCGGCCGCCCAGGACGTGCACGTGGGCGTGGAAGACGACCTGGCCCGCTCCGGCGCCGGTGTTGAAGACGAGCCGGTAGCCGCGGTCGGCGAGCTGCTCGTCGACCGCTACCTGGCCGGCCTCGCGCAGCACCTCGGCGGCGATCTGGGGTTCGGCGGCCGCGAGGGAGGCGGCGTCGGGGTAGTGCACCTTGGGGATGACGAGGACGTGGGTGGGCGCCTGCGGGTTGATGTCCCGGAAGGCGACGGTCGTCTCGGTCTCCCGGAGGATCGTCGCGGGGATGGTCCCCGCGACGATCTTGCAGAACAGGCAGTCGGCCTGTGGTTCCCCGGCCATTGCTGAGCCCTTCGTTACGGTGATCGGTTCCGGCATCGTATCCACCGCCACCGGCCCCGCCCGTCAGGAGCAACGGCCCGTCAGGACCGGCGGCCGGTCAGGACCAGCGGCCCGTCCTGGCCAGCAGGACCGCCGCCGCCGCCGTCCCGGCCGTGGAGGTGCGCAGGACCGAGGGGCCCAGCCGGTACGGGTGCGCGCCCGCCGCCGCGAACGCGGCGAGCTCCTCCGGGGAGACCCCGCCCTCGGGGCCGACCACCAGGACGACGGAGCCCGCGGCGGGCAGTTCCGCCGTGGCCAGGGCGCCCGAGGGGGTGTCGCGGTCCTCGTGCAGGACCACCGCGAGGTCGGCCTCGGCGAGCAGCGCCGCGACCTGCTTGGTGGACAGCGCCTCGGCGACCTCGGGGAAGCGCACCCGGCGGGACTGCTTCCCGGACTCCCGGGCGGTGGCCCGCCACTTCGCGAGGGACTTGGCACCGCGCTCGCCGCGCCACTGGGTGATGCAGCGCGAGGCCTGCCAGGGCACGATCGCGTCGACGCCGGTCTCCGTCATGGTCTCGACGGCGACCTCGCCCCGGTCGCCCTTGGGCAGGGCCTGGACCACGGTGATCCGGACGGCGGGCTCGGCCTCCTCGAAGACCCCGGACACCGACACCACGAGCCGGTCCTTGCCCTCGGCCGCCTTCACGACGGCCTCGGCCCAGCGGCCCCGGCCGTCGGCGAGCACCACGGCCTCGCCGGGGGTCAGCCGCTTCACGGAGACGGCGTGCCGGCCCTCGGGGCCGTCCAGGACGAACTCCGGCCCCGCGGGGACCTCTTCGACCACGAACACGGGGGCGGTCATGACGCACTCCTCATCTGCATTGTCTTCAACGCGTGCTGCGCGGCGGAGAGTTCCGCCGCGAGCACCTCCACCAGTTCCCCGGCCGGCATCGCGCGCGCCAGCCGGTGCCCCTGGCCCGCCCACAGGGCCATGCCCTGCGGGTCCCCGGCCGCGGCGGCCGCCTTGCGCAGCGGCGAGGTCAGGTGGTGGACCTGCGGGTAGGCGGCCGGGGCGTACGGGCCGTGCTCGCGCATGAACCGGTTGACCAGCCCCCTGGCCGGCCTGCCCGAGAAGGCCCGGGTCAGCTCCGTACGGACGAACAGCGGGTCGGTCAGCGCCTTCTTGTGCAGCGGGTCGGCGCCGGACTCCGGGCAGGCCAGGAACGCCGTGCCGAGCTGCGCCGCCTCCGCGCCCGCCGCGAGCAGCGCGGCGATCTGCGAGCCGCGCATCAGGCCGCCCGCCGCGATGATCGGGAGGGCCACCGCTTCGCGCACCTGCGCGACGAGCGCGAGCAGGCCGACGCCCGCCGTGCCGTCGGCCCGCGGGTCGTCGCGGTGGGTGCCCTGGTGGCCGCCGGCCTCCATGCCCTGGACGCAGACGGCGTCCGCCCCGGCCGCCTGCGCGGCCCGGGCCTCCTCGACGGAGGTCACGGTCGCGACCGTGTACGTACCGACCTTGCGCAGGCAGGTGAAGGCCGCGGGCGAGGGCAGTCCGAAGGTGAACGAGACCACGGGGACCGGGTCTTCGATGAGGATGGCGAGTTTGGCGTCGTAGCCGTCGTCGCAGGTGCCGAGGAGGTCCTCCTCCGCGAGGGAGATCTCGTACCAGCTGGCCTCGCCGGCGAGCTGCCCCCGGTACACCTCGAGCGCGGCCGGGTCCACGGAGTTCGACTGCGGCATGAAGAGGTTGACGCCGAAGGGGCGGCGGGTGAGCGCGCGCAGCCGCTTGATCTCCTGGTACATGCCGTCGGCCGTTTTGTAGCCGCCCGCGAGGAAGCCCAGCCCGCCCGCTTCGCACACGGCGGCGGCCAGCGGCGGGCAGGAGGCACCGCCCGCCATGGGAGCCTGCACGATCGGGTACACGAAGAGACCGTTCGGTGCGGAGGACATGAGCTGCATCGTGCCATGTCCCGCTCACGGGACCGAATCACGGCATTCGCCTGGCATAGTCCCCTTCACCGCGGCGGCGAGAACCCGCCGGCACCTGCACGGCGAGCCCGGTCCGGGGCATCCCCGGACCGGGCTCGCAGGTGTTCGCGTACGCGTGTGCGCGGGTGGCTCAGCGCCCGTTGAAGGCGTCCTTCAGCCGGCTGAACAGCCCCTGCTGGCCCGGCGCGAACTGGCCCATCGGCCGCTCCTCGCCGCGCAGCTTCGCGAGCTGGCGCAGCAGGTCCTCCTGCTGCGCGTCCAGCTTGCCGGGGGTGGTGACCTCGACGTGGACGATCAGGTCGCCGCGCCCGCCGCCGCGCAGGTGCGTGACGCCCCGGCCGTGCAGCGGGATCGCCTGGCCGGACTGGGTGCCGGGCCGGATGTCGATCTCCTCCAGGCCGTCCAGCGTCTCCAGCGGGCACTTGGTGCCCAGGGCCGCCGCGGTCATCGGGATGGTGACCGTGCAGTGCAGGTCGTCCCCGCGCCGCTGGAAGGTCGGGTGCGGCAGCTCGTGGATCTCCACGTACAGGTCGCCGGCGGGGCCGCCGCCGGGGCCGACCTCGCCCTCGCCCGCGAGCTGGATCCGGGTGCCGTTCTCGACACCGGCGGGGATCTTGACCGTCAGGCTGCGGCGGGAGCGGACCCGGCCGTCGCCCGCGCACTCGGGGCACGGGGTCGGGACCACGGTGCCGAAGCCCTGGCACTGGGGGCAGGGGCGCGAGGTCATGACCTGGCCCAGGAAGGACCGGGTGACCTGCGAGACCTCACCGCGGCCGCGGCACATGTCACACGTCTGCGCCGAGGTGCCGGGAGCGGCACCCTCACCGGAGCAGGTGGTGCAGACGACGGCCGTGTCGACCTGGATGTCCTTGGTCGTGCCGAAGGCGGCCTCGTCCAGCTCCAGGTCGAGGCGGATCATGGCGTCCTGGCCGCGGCGGGTCCGCGAGCGCGGTCCGCGCTGCGAGGACTGGCCGAAGAAGGCGTCCATGATGTCGGAGAAGTTGCCGAAGCCGCCCGCCCCGAAGCCACCCGCGCCGCCGCCGCCTCCGGAGGAGGACAGCGGGTCGCCGCCGAGGTCGAAGACCTGCTTCTTCTGCGGGTCCGAGAGAACCTCGTACGCCGCGTTGATCTCCTTGAAACGCTCTTGCGTCTTGGGATCGGGGTTCACATCCGGGTGCAGCTCGCGCGCAAGCCGCCGGAATGCCTTCTTGATCTCGTCCTGCGATGCGTCGCGGCGCACGCCGAGAACGGCGTAGTAGTCCGTGGCCACTTACGACTCCGCCAGGATCTGTCCGACGTAACGTGCCACTGCGCGTACCGCTCCCATCGTTCCGGGGTAGTCCATGCGGGTCGGTCCGACCACGCCGAGTTTGGCGACTGCTTCGCCGCCCGAACCGTAGCCGACCGAGACGACGGACGTGGAGTTCAGTCCCTCGTAGGCATTCTCATGCCCGATCTTTACGGCCATTCCCGACTCATTGGCCTCGCCGAGCAGCTTGAGGAGCACGACCTGCTCCTCCAGCGCTTCGAGCACCGGCCTGATCGTCAGGGGAAAATCGTGTCCGAAGCGGGTGAGGTTGGCGGTGCCGCCGATCATCAGCCGCTCCTCCGCCTCCTCCACCAGCGTTTCGAGGAGGGTCGCCAGGACGGCCTTGACCGTCGCCTGGTCGTCCCCGGTGTCGAAGGACTCCGGAAGGTCCTGCACCAGCGGCGGCACGTCGGTGAACCGGCGGCCGACGACGCGGCTGTTGAGCCGGGCCCGCAGGTCGGCCAGCGAGGAGTCCGCGAAGGGGGTCTGGCAGTCGACGAGCCGCTGCTCGACCCGGCCGGTGTCCGTGATGAGGACGAGCATCAGGCGGGCCGGGGCCAGCGAGAGCAGTTCCACGTGACGGACGGTGGACCGGGTCAGGCTCGGGTACTGGACGACGGCGACCTGCCGCGTCAGCTGCGCGAGCAGCCGTACGGTGCGGCCGACGACGTCGTCGAGGTCGACGGCGCCGTCGAGGAAGTTCTGGATGGCCCTGCGCTCGGGCGTCGACAGCGGTTTGACCCCCGCCAGCCTGTCGACGAAGAGCCGGTAGCCCTTGTCGGTGGGGATGCGGCCGGCGCTGGTGTGGGGCTGGGCGATGTAGCCCTCCTCCTCCAGCACGGCCATGTCGTTGCGCACGGTGGCGGGCGAGACGCCGAGGCGGTGCCGCTCGGTGAGCGCCTTGGAGCCGACCGGCTCCTCCGTCCCGACGTAGTCCTGGACGATGGCGCGCAGCACTTCGAGTCTGCGTTCGCTGAGCATCGCGCACACCTCCATCGTTTCCGTCGTCCGCTGCTTCGACCGGCCCGGTCTGTTGGCACTCTGCGCGTTCGAGTGCCAGAGATCCCCCGGTCAGTGTACGGCGGGGTGGTACACCCCTAGCAAGGGCGGCCCGCCAAGGTAGCGTCGCGGCATGGACGTGCGTTGGGAAGAGGCGGGCTGGGAACGGCTCACCGATCGGGCCGGCCGACGGCGGCTTCCGGTGTGGGATTGCACCGTGGGACTGGTGGTGGGCGACGATTCCGCCCTCCTGATCGACCCCGGGTCCTGCCTGCGGGAGGGCGCCCAGGTGCGGGCCGAGGCGGAGCGCCTGGCGGGCCGCCGCGTGACCCATATCGCATTCACACACGGACATTTCGACCATGTGCTGGGTGGTGCTGCGTTCGCCGGGGCGGAGGTCTACGGACCGGTCGGCCTCGACACCCTGCTGTCGATCAGCCGTGAGGACCTGCGGGCGGACGCCGTCCGGCATGGTCTGGCCCCCTCCGAGGCCGCCGAGGCGGCGGACCTGCTGGTGCTCCCCCGGCACCTGGTGTCGGGCGAGTGGACGCTCGACCTGGGCGGCGTACAGGTGCTGCTGGCGAACGTGGGCCCCGGGCACACCCGGCACGACCTGGCCGCCTTCGTCCCGGGCGGCGCGCGGGAGGTCGTCTTCTGCGGCGACCTGGTCGAGGAGTCGGGCGAACCCCAGGCGGGCCCGGACGCCGTGCCCCGGCAGTGGCCGGCGGCGCTGGACCGGCTGCTCTCCCTGGGCGGGGACGACGCGCTGTACGTGCCGGGTCACGGAGCGGTGGTCGACGCGGCCTTCGTCCGTGCGCAACGCGCCACACTGGCGGCCCGTTTCGGCGTGTCGGGCCCCTGAACCGGCCCGCTCTCCTACCCTCGGCCGGATGCGCGAGTACTCCCCCGACCTGACCCCGCAGTGGAAGCGCTCCAAGCCCGTCCCGGAGGTGCCGGCCGATCCCGACCTGGTGGTCGAGGTGGCGGGTACGGACTTCTGCGGCGCGGTGGTCGCCTGCGAAGCGGGAACGGTGACCCTCGAGGACCGCTTCGGCAAGCGTCGCGTCTTCCCCCTCGCCCCCCGGGGCTTCCTCCTGGACGGCGCGGTCGTCACCCTGACCCGCCCGGTCCGCGCCCCGTCCGCCCCTCTTCGGACCGCCTCCGGCTCCATCGCCGTACCGGGGGCACGGGCGCGGGTGGCCCGGGCGGGCCGGATCTATGTGGAGGGCCGCCACGACGCCGAGCTCGTGGAACGGGTCTGGGGCGACGACCTGCGGATCGAGGGCGTGGTGGTCGAGTACCTGGAGGGCATCGACGACCTCCCC
>NZ_JBSGXB010000215.1:0-13312 GCF_053609185.1 Streptomyces sp. NPDC054956
ACCGCATGCTCCGAGTCTCGCAGCCCGTGGGCGGCCGCCGTTCCGGATTGGCCCGTCCCCCGCCCCCCCTACCCCCGGCCCCCGGGCGGAGCCCGCACCCCCGGGGCTCCGCCCCGGACCCCGCGCCTCGAACGCCGGCGGGGCTGGATTTCCTCAGCGGCGGCGTCGGGCCGTGCCGAAGATGGAGCGGGAGATCTCGCGGCCCAGTTGGGTGCCGATCGAGCGGGCCAGGGAGCGGAAGAGGCCGCTGCCCACCACCTGTTCCGCCAGCGACGGGTCCGGCTTCGGCGCGTTCCGGGCGGCCTTCTCGGCCTCCTTCGCCTGCTTCTCGGCCTCCGCCGCTGCCGCCGCTGCCTCGGCTTCCGCCTCCGCCGCCGCCTGCTCGGCGCTGATCTTCTCGTACGCCGACTCGCGGTCGACCGGCTCCGCGTAGCGCGAGTAGAGCAGAGAGGACTTCACCGCCTGGTCCAGCGCCGCCGCGTCGATCGGGCCCATCAGCGACTGCGGGGCCCGCAGCCTGGTCGCCGCCACCGGGGTCGGCGCGCCCTTCTCGCTGAGCACGGTGATCACCGCCTCGCCCGTCCCCAGCTGGGTCAGCAGCTCCTCCAGGTCGTACGCGGAGTTCGGGAAGGTCTTCACCGTCGCCTTCAGCGCCTTCGCGTCGTCCGGGGTGAAGGCGCGCAGCGCGTGCTGCACCCGGTTGCCCAGCTGCGCCAGTACGTCCGCCGGCACGTCCTTCGGGGTCTGGGTGACGAAGAAGACGCCGATGCCCTTGGACCGGATCAGCCGGACCGTCTGCGTGATGGCTTCGAGGAAGGCCTTGGAGGCCCCGTTGAACAGCAGGTGCGCCTCGTCGAAGAAGAAGACCAGCTTGGGCTTCTCCAGATCGCCGACTTCCGGCAGGTCGGTGTACAGATCGGCCAGCAGCCACATCAGGAAGGTGGAGAAGAGCTGCGGCTTGTCCTGGACCGCCGGGAGTTCCAGTACGGAGACCAGTCCGCGCCCGTCCGCCGCCGTTCGGAGGAATTCACTGGTGTCGAATTCCGGCTCGCCGAAGAATTCCGCCGCGCCCTGCTGCTCGAAGGCGGTGAGCGCCCGCAGGATCACCCCGGCGGTCACCGTGGACAGTCCGCCGATGCCCTTGAGCTCGGGTTTCCCCTTGTCGGAGACGAGGAAGGCGACGACCGCCCGCAGGTCCTTGAGGTCGATCAGCTCCAGGCCCTTGGTGTCGGCGTAGTGGAAGATCAGGCCCAGCGACTGCTCCTGCGTCTGGTTGAGCTGGAGCACCTTGGACATCAGTACGGGCCCGAAGCTCGTGACGGTGGCCCGCAGCGGGATTCCGGGGCCGATCCCGCCCAGCGAATAGAACTCGCTGGGGAATCCGGTGGCCTCCCAGTCCTGGGCCACGTCCTTGGCCCGTTCGTCGATCTTGTCGTTGGCCGTGCCGGGCGCGGAGACGCCGGAAACGTCGCCCTTGATGTCGGCGAGGAAGACGGGGACGCCGTTGGCCGACAGCTGTTCGGCGATGAGCTGGAGCGTCTTGGTCTTGCCCGTTCCGGTGGCGCCCGCGACCAGTCCGTGCCGGTTGAGCATCGCCAGCGGAATGCGGATCTGGAGCTCCGGCAGGCAGGCTCCGTCCCAGAGGAGTGCCCCCAGATCGAGCGCTGGTCCGGTGAAGGCGTACCCGGCGGCGATCTGGCCGGCCGGGGACGCGGGGTCGGTGCTCTGGCTCATTTATCACTCCCGAAATAGCGCTATTTGCCACCTTTGCACCGTCATCGCAAGGCTGCGCCCGCAGGCCCCTGCCCGGTAGGCTTTCCGTGTGATCTTCAAGCGCATCGGAAACAGGCGGCCGTACCCCGACCACGGCAGGGAAACCACCCGGCAGTGGGCGGATGTCGCCCCGCGCCCGGTCCGGCTCGACCAGCTGGTGACGACCAAAGGCCAGCTCGACCTCGAAACGCTGCTCGCCGAGGACTCGACCTTCTACGGCGACCTCTTCGCCCACGTCGTGAAGTGGCAGGGCGACCTCTACCTGGAGGACGGGCTGCACCGCGCCGTCCGCGCCGCGCTCCAGCAGCGCCAGGTCCTGCACGCGCGCGTCCTCGAACTGGGCTGACCCTCCCGAACCGGGTGCCGGTTAGGTCCCGGTTGCGCCTTTCGGGTCACCCTTGCCCTATCAACAGATGATTCAGTGGGCATCGGCAGCGGTCGGCATTACGCTGCGCACATGAGCATGCTCACACCCCCTGGCATGGGCGGAAAGTACCGCGTCACGGGAGCGGCTTACCCCCGCATGTCCCGCCCGCGGCGCCGCCGCCGGATCGTCCTCCTCGTGCTCGGATCGATCGTCGGGCTCGCCCTCATCGGTTACGGGGCGTTGCAGCTCATCGATGTGTTCCGCGGCGACTCGGACAAACGCACCACAGCGGCCGCCGGCAAGGACTGCGCGAGCCCCGCCCCCAAGGCAGGCGCCGCGGCGGCCTCCCCGGCACCGCAGGTCGCGCTCCCCCAGCCCGGCCAGATCACGGTCAACGTCTACAACGCGACCCCGCGCGCGGGCCTCGCGAAGGCGGTCGGCGACGAGCTGAAGAAACGCGGCTTCGTGATCGGCCAGGTCGGCAACGCGCCCGCCGACTTCGACAAGAAGGTCCCGGACGCCGGGATACTGGTCGGCTCCCCGAAGACCGACAAGGCGGCCTTCTCCGTCCTGGGCACCAACCTGGCCGGAGCCACCCACCAGACCGACGCCCGCGAGGGCGCCGACATCGACCTGATCCTCGGCGACGCCTTCAAGGAGCTCACGCCGAAGGCGGACGCGGACAAGGCGCTGGCCGCACTGGCCAACCCCGAGCCCGCACCCGCCAAGAAGTGCTGACCGGCGCAGTACCGACCGCCTGAGAAGCGCCGGACCCCGGGAGCGGGGTCCGGCCTCCGTGCTATTCCGCCGAGCCGTACATGCGGTCGCCCGCGTCGCCCAGCCCCGGCACGATGTAGCCGTGCTCGTTGAGCCGCTCGTCCACCGCGGCCGTCACCACCGTCACCGGCGTGCCCGCCAGCTCGCGCTCCATGACCTCGACGCCCTCGGGCGCGGCCAGCAGCACCACCGCGGTCACGTCGTCCGCGCCGCGCTTGATCAGCTCCTTGATCGCCGCGACGAGCGTGCCGCCGGTGGCGAGCATCGGGTCCACGACGTAGACCTGGCGGCCCGAGAGGTCCTCCGGCATGCGCGTCGCGTACGTGGAGGCCTCCAGGGTCTCCTCGTTGCGGACCATGCCCAGGAAGCCCACCTCGGCGGTCGGCAGCAGCCGGACCATGCCGTCGAGCATGCCGAGGCCGGCGCGCAGGATCGGTACGACGAGCGGGCGCGGGTAGGAGAGCTTCACACCGGTGGTCGGGCCGACCGGGGTGACGATGTCGGCCTGCTCCGTGCGCACGTCCCGGGTGGCCTCGTACGCGAGCAGGGTCACCAGCTCGTCGGCGAGGCGCCGGAAGGTGGGGGAGTCGGTGCGCTTGTCGCGCAGGGTGGTGAGTTTGTGCGCCACCAAGGGGTGATCGACGACCTGCAAACGCACAACATCCTCCAAGACTCAGCTGCCGGGCTTCCGCCTGCGACCAGCGACGCCGCTACCTGCGACCCCTCTACCTGCAGAAATGGTCGCAGAACGCGCGACCCACACCCAAAAGGCTACGCGCTGTGCCCGCTCGTTGGCGCCCGAAGCGGCGGCCACGCCCTGGGCGGCCTGGAGATGCGCCCCGCCCGGACCCCGGCCACGATTGTCTGATGACCAGTCCCATGGTGATCGCGGCCGTCGACGGATCCGAACACAGCCTCAAGGCCCTGGAGTGGGCGAGGGCCGCGGCCGTGCGGCACGGCACGGGGCTGGTCGTCGCCCACGTGCTGCCCGACAGCGTCCAGCTGTACGCGGCGCGCCGCTCCTCGCTCCAGGACGCCACCGAGCCCGAGGACCTCGCGGACCCCGTCAGCGAGCGCATACGGGCCCTCCTGAGCGCTGGGGGCCCGCTGCCCTCCGAGGTCGTCTACGAGTCCCTGGAGGGCTCCGTGCCCGAGGCCCTGCGCAACGTCGGGCACGGGGCCCGGATGCTGGTGATGGGCTCGCGCGGCCGGGGCGGCTTCGCGGCACTGCTGCTCGGCTCGAACAGCCGCGCCGTGGCCACCAGCGCGCCCTGCCCGGTGGTCGTGGTCGCGCACGAGGCCCGCGGCGTGCACGTCGCCTCCCAGCCCTCGGCCGGCCGGGTCGTGCTCGGGCTGCACGCCTCGGAGACGCCCGACGACGTACTCGACTTCGCGTTCACGGAGGCCGCCGCGCGGGCCACGACCCTCCAGGTGGTCTCGGCGTACGACGTGCCGCCGTCTCCGACGATGGTGGTCGACAGCCCCTTCGCGGTGATCCCGCCGGAGGCCCTGCTGGGGGAGGACGAGAACGCGGTGCCGGCCGAGCGGGAGATGCTGCGCTCCCAGTCCGAGCGGCTGGCACCGTTCCGCGCCAGGTACCCCTCGGTCCCCGTCGAGCAGGCCGCCGTGCCCGGGGACGCCGCGGGACGCCTCGTCGCCACCTCGAACTCGGCCGCCCTGGTCGTCGTCGGCCGCCACCACCCGCGCCGGCACCTCGGGCACCTGATGATGGGATCGGTCGCGAACGCCGTGCTGCAGCACGCGCACGGACCGGTGGCCGTCGTTCCCTCTTTGTCGGAATCCGACTGAATTCACACGGAAACAGAACTGAGCCGCGATCGAGGGTGGCATCAAACGGCCGGTCCGAGGGAAGGTGGGGGTGCGGGGGGCGGACCGGACCGGACCATCCAGGGGCGGTGACCCATGCCCGATGACGACTACGAGACACCGGAAACCACGGCACAGCGCAGAGCCCGACGCGCGCAGTTCCTCCGCGACCTGCACGAGGCCCGGGAACTGCGCGACCGCGTCCAGCCCAGACGGGCCCGAGCGGCCCGCATGCGCCAGCAAATGCGCATGCGCACGTTCCGCTGGTGAGCCCTCCGGGCCCCGCGAGACCGGCGCCGGCAGAGCCCCGTACAACACGCGCGGCCAGCGCCACGGCGCGGAAGACCTCTCGCAAAGCCTCCGTTTCTGCCACGATGCCGATTGGGCGGGGTACGAAACGGCGAGAACGACGGCCGTTCCACCCCCCGCCCACCTCCGGCCGGGGGGACCTCCAACCGGCACGCCTATGACCAGTGGGAGAGTCACGGTGTATTTCGCCGCACTGCTCGCGCGCACCGAAGACGGGTGGGAAGCGAGCGACCTGGAACTCGACGACGTCGAGTCACTGAGTGATCTGATCGATCTCGCCCGCTCCACCGCTGTCGACGACGACACGGTGGTAGCCCTCATCGAACAGGAGGACACCTGGTTCGGGGTCGTCCGCGTGGACGGCGAGGAGGACCCGCGCTACTTCGTGTCCAGCGCCTCCGCCGCCTCGCGCAGCTCGTACGGCTCGATGCTGACCGACGAACTGCTCGGCAAGGACGACGAGGACGACGATCTCGACGAGTTGGACCTCGACGGCACCGAGGACGGCGAGGACGAAGTCGTCTCCTCGTACTCGGACGAAGGTTCCGACGACGAAGGGGAGGACGACGACACGGACGACGAGATCCGCGCCGGCGCCGAACCGGTGCCCGCCGGCCCGCTCGGCGACCCCCGGCTGCTCGACGACCTCGGGGTGAGCCACAAACAACTGATGACCCTCGACGGCGACGCGCTCTCGGAGATCGCCGAATCCCTCGGCGCCACCGAGGTACTGGAGGGCGTCCGGTAGTGGTTCCCGCGCACCACCCTCACGGCACCACCACGCACGCACCCGATCCCGTGCGGGACCCGTGGCGGGACTCCATGCGCCTGGCGCTCACGGAGGCCGCCCGGGCGGTGCCGGCCGGCGACGTGCCGGTCGGCGCCGTGGTGCTCGGCCCGGACGGCGGGCTCCTCGCCACCGGGCACAACGAGCGGGAGGCCACCGGCGACCCCACGGCGCACGCCGAGGTGCTGGCGCTGCGCCGGGCGGCCGCCGCGCTCGGGGAATGGCGGCTCCCGGGGTGCACCCTCGTGGTGACCCTGGAGCCGTGCGTGATGTGCGCGGGCGCGCTCGTGCAGTCGCGGGTGGCCCGGGTCGTCTACGGGGCGTCCGACGAGAAGGCGGGCGCGGCCGGGTCGCTGTGGGACCTCGTGCGCGACCGCAGGCTCAACCACCGGCCCGAGGTGATCGCGGGCGTGCTCGCGGGGGAGTGCGCGCGGCAGCTGACGGACTTCTTCCGGGAGCTCTGACCCCCGGGCGGCCGCGCCCGCCGCGGCCGTCGGCACCGTCGGCGCCACTTCCGAGGGTATGGATTTCAGAGCACGGGTCTCCTTGGGCTAAGCTCTCTCTCGGTAGCGTGTC
Organism: Streptomyces sp. NPDC054956; assembly: GCF_053609185.1. NCBI lineage: Bacteria > Bacillati > Actinomycetota > Actinomycetes > Kitasatosporales > Streptomycetaceae > Streptomyces > Streptomyces sp. NPDC054956. The sequence goes on from NZ_JBSGXB010000215.1 coordinate 6,417, forward strand.
CGAGCGGCCGAAGGAGCACGCCTCGAAAGCGTGTGATGGTGCAAGCTATCCGTGGGTTCAAATCCCACCGCTACCGCTCTGATCGAGAGCCCCGCCCCGCAAGGGTCGGGGCTCTCGGCGTTTTCCCGTGTGTGCCCGCCAGGGGACACCCGCGTACGCCTGCCCCGGTGCTCCCCGGGCACACCCGCGTGACCGCTCTCCGGGGGACACCCGCGTGACCGCCCGCCCCTTCGGCCGTTGTCACGGCATGACCAAGACCCAGCGCATCCTCGCCGCCATCGCCCTCGCGGGGGCCGCCGCGGGCCTCGCGGCTCCCGCCGCCTCCGCCGCCCCGATCTCCCCGCTCACCCTCCCGGACCTGCCGTCGCCGGCCCCGGGCATGCCGGGGACCTCCGTGCAGGGCATCGGCGGGCAGGTCAGCGGCGGCCTGAACCAGCTCAACCAGCTGATGGAACTGCCGAACCAGCTCGCGCCCGTGATCGCCCCGGTCCAGCCGATCGCCGACCTGGCCGGCGGCCTGGAGTAACGGCAGCCCGAGCGCGGCCGGAGAGCGGACGGACAACGCGAAGAAGGCCCCGACCGGAGTCGGGACCTTCGACGGTTGGGACGGGGGAAGTGGCATCGGGGGGACAAGCCACTTCCCCCGATGAGGACGGAACCTGCCAGTCCGAGCCGCAGTCAGGGGGGAAGCTTGCGGCTCGGACCCCGCAGTGAGGTCCTGTCCCTCGCTCACCGATTTCCTGCCAGAACCGGTGGGCTCGTGTTCAATCCTGCGCCTCCCGGGGCCGCCCGCACACCGGCAAAGGGCCTGGACCGCCGGGCCATTGGTCCTTAAAGGGCAGGTGAGTGTTCGAACACGACCGGATAGACTCTTCCGACCTTGCAGTACCGGTTGGGGAGGCCGACAGCGCACGTGGAAACCAAGAAACTGATCTCGGGCGCCCTCACCGTCTTCGTCCTCTTCGTCATCATCACTCAGCCGGAAAAAGCCGCCGACATGGTCAAAATAGGCTTCCAAGGAATCTCGGATGCCGCAACGGCGATCGGCGAGTTCATGACCGAACTGGTGCGCTGAACCCGTACGCTGAAGCGGTTTCCGGACTTCCCGGCCCCCCACTCCGACGGGTGGGGGGCTTTTTGCGTTCCCACGCACGGGCAGGATGTCCAGATATGCCCAACTTGCCCTCAACACGTGGTTATACGGTGCTTGCACACAGTGCACATGTCTTGTGATGCTATGACCGCTTTTGACGGATGAGTCGATGACGTGACGTGAAGGGGTGGCGTGACCGTGCCGGCCAGTACTGCGCCTCAGGTGCCACCCCAGCAGGACCCGCAGCAGGAGCACCCGCAGGGGCATCCGCAGGGGCACCCGCAGCCCCCGCAGCCCCCGCAGCAGGAGTCCCACGTACCGACCCAGCAGGAGCCCCCGGAGGACCCCCCGGCGGCCCCGAGACCGCAGAGCCGGGGCGCCGACACCCGGGCCCTCACCCAGGTCCTGTTCGGGCAGCTGAAGGACCTGCAGCCGGGCACCAGCGAGCACACCCGGGTGCGCGGGGCCCTCATCGAGGCCAACCTCCCGCTCGTCCGGTACGCGGCCGCCCGCTTCCGCAGCCGCAACGAGCCGATGGAGGACGTGGTCCAGGTCGGCACGATCGGGCTGATCAACGCGATCGACCGGTTCGACCCCGAGCGCGGGGTGCAGTTCCCAACCTTCGCGATGCCGACCGTCGTGGGCGAGATCAAGCGGTACTTCCGCGACAACGTCCGCACCGTCCACGTCCCGCGGCGCCTCCACGAGCTGTGGGTCCAGGTCAACGCCGCCACCGAGGACCTCACCACCCTGCACGGCCGCACCCCGACCACCCCGGAGATCGCCGAGCGGCTGCGCATCGGCGAGGACGAGGTGCTCTCCTGCATCGAGGCCGGCCGCAGCTACCACGCGACCTCCCTCGAGGCCGCCCAGGAGGGCGACGGGCTCCCCGGGCTGCTCGACCGGCTCGGCTACGAGGACCCCGAGCTGGCCGGGGTCGAGCACCGCGACCTCGTGCGCCACCTGCTCGTACAACTGCCCGAGCGCGAACAGCGGATCCTGCTCCTGCGGTACTACAACAATCTGACGCAGTCGCAGATCAGCGCCGAGCTCGGCGTCTCCCAGATGCACGTCTCGAGGCTGCTCGCGCGGAGCTTCGCCCGGCTGAGATCCGCAAACAGGATCGAGGCCTAACCGGATCGGGTGGAGATCGTTCTACGCGTTTCCTGACAGATCGCCAGTTTCCCGCCCTAGAGCAGGCCTATCGTGTTCTGTCGCTGGAGATACATGTCGACATGGCGCTACAGCGTGTTGCCGACATGTGACATTCTGCTGGAACCGCGTTTGCCGCAGCCCCGCCTCCGGTATTCAGGTGGAGGCTGCGTTCCTCCGACGGGCGCGCAGAGAAACGCGACCGTCCGCGACCTCAAGGGGGTGGCATGTCCGTAGACCAGGGCAGCTCCAAGGTGCTCACGCTCGTCAAGCAGCGTGAAATGCCGGCAGTGTCCCACCGCTCGGAAGCCATCGACACCCGGATCGACACCCGCACCCTCTCCCGCTCCCTCTTCCACCGGCTTGCCGGTCTCGACGCGGACAGCCCCGAACGGGCGTACGTGCGCGACACCCTGATCGAGCTGAACCTCCCGCTCGTGCGGTACGCGGCGGCACGTTTCCGCAGCCGCAACGAGCCGATGGAGGACATCGTCCAGGTCGGCACGATCGGCCTGATCAAGGCGATCGACCGGTTCGACTGCGAACGCGGCGTGGAGTTCCCGACCTTCGCGATGCCGACGGTCGTGGGCGAGATCAAACGATTCTTTAGGGACACCTCCTGGTCGGTGCGCGTCCCGCGCCGCCTCCAGGAGCTGCGCCTCGCCCTCACCAAGGCCAGCGACGAGCTCGCCCAGAAGCTCGACCGCTCGCCGACCGTGCCGGAGCTCGCGGCCGTGCTCGGGGTCTCGGAGGAGGACGTCGTCGACGGCCTTGCCGTCGGCAACGCCTACACGGCCTCCTCGCTCGACTCGCCCTCCCCCGAGGACGAGGGCGGCGAGGGCTCGCTCGCGGACCGGCTCGGGTACGAGGACACCGCGCTGGAGGGCGTCGAGTACCGCGAGTCCCTCAAGCCGCTGCTGGCCAAACTCCCGCCCCGGGAACGGCAGATCATCATGCTGCGGTTCTTCGCGAACATGACGCAGTCGCAGATCGGCGAGGAGGTCGGCATCTCCCAGATGCACGTCTCCCGGCTGCTCACGCGCACGCTCGCGCAGCTCCGGGTCGGTCTGATCGGCGAATAGCCTTCGCGGCGGTCCGACGAGGGCCGCCGCGGGCCGCCGCGGATGCGGCAATCCGTCGCACCGGCTTCCTAATTGACGCTGCGTCAGGAAAACTGCCGGGATGCGAAAGGCATCCCAGTCAGCCGCCCTGCTCGTCCTGTGCGCCACGGCTGCCGCCGCCGCCCTGACCGGCTGCGGCGGCCCGGCGCGCGAGGGCTACGTGGCCGTGGGCGCGGTGGGCCCCGGCTCCGAGCGGGGCGCCGGCGCGAACGTCGCACCGAAGGGCGGGGTCGAGTTCCAGCCCCTGCCCCCGGCCGCGGCGGGCCCCTCCGCCTCTTCCGAATCCCCCGCCTCTTCCAGCGGTACGCAGCCCGGCGCCGCGGGGGCGCAGACCCCCGGCGGCTCCACCCCGGGCGGCGGCCCGGCCACCCTCCCCGGCGGCTCCGGCGGCCCGTCCGCGGTCGCGCCCGGCACGGCGGCTCCCGGCACGCCGGGCGGCGCCCCCGGTTCCGGAGCGAGCCCGTCCGCGAAGCCCGGTACGAGCGCCCCCGCGACGCCCGCGGCCACGCCGGCGATGCTCGGCGTCGGTGCACCCACCCGTAGCCCGGCGGCGGAGCGCTGGTGCGAGAACGTCACGGTGTCGTTCACCAACACCGGCTCCACCGAGGCCAGTTCGGGCACGGTCGGCTTCGCGACGCACATCATCGGCGCCCTGGGCGTCGACTGGGCCACGATCACCTCGACCCAGCCGCTGCCGGCCCCGATCGCGGGCAACACGACGAAGACGCAGACCTATCGGGTCTGCGTCGAATCCTGGCGCGTCCCCCTGGGCATGCACATCGAGACCCGGAAGGTCACGGCCACCTGGAGCTGACGTCCGAGCCCGACGCCTGACGTCCGGGCCCGACGTCCGACGTCCGAGCCCGACGCCCGGGAAGAGCACCGGAGCGCGTCGGAGTGCCGGGCGCGTCAGGGCGCCGGAGCACCGGAGCGCCGGAGCCCGTCAGAGCGCGAGCCAGGCCACCACGGCGATCAGGACCACCGCGGCGAGACCGACGCCGATCCACAGGCCCGCGCCCGGTCCGGACTTGCGCGCGGCACGGTTCTGCATCCGCGAGCCCGGCACGGCCGGAGCCGGGACCGGCTCGTCGACGAACGCCCGGAACATCTGGGTGCTGCCCGCGGGGTCGTAGTCACCCTCGGGGGCCGGTGAGTTGTGGTTCGAGTTGTGATTCGCAGCCATGCGCAGGACCCTAGCGGGTTTTCCGATTCCTTTACCGCCCAGGCCCCCCGATTCGTTTGCCTGTAACAACCATCTGCTTCTATGGTTGCCCGAAGCAACGAGATTCGCAGGGGAGGCCGCCGCATGTCCACACCGACCGTGCAGGCCGTGCAGACCGCGCAGGCCGTGCCGGGCATGCCCGGCATCCGCTACGCGGAGCTGGCCCGCCAGCTCACCGGCATCGGCGCCGTCAGGCGCGACCTCGCCCGCATCCTGCCCGCCGACTGCCCGCCCGGCCCCGCGGCCGTCCTCACCGTGCTCGACCGGCACGGCGAGATGCGGCTCGGCCGCCTCTCCGAGTTCCTGGCCATCGACATCTCCGTGACCAGCCGGCACGTCGCGCACACCGCCGACCGCGGCTGGATCACCCGCGACACGGACCCCGTCGACGCCCGCTGCCGGATCCTGCGCCTCACGCCGGCCGGCCGCGCGCTCCTCACCGAGCTCGGCACCCGCCACACCACCGCGCTGGAGAGGGCCCTGGCGGACTGGTCCGACGCGGACATCGACCACCTCAACACCCTGCTGGCCCGACTCCGATCGAGCTTCACGCTTCCGGACAGCTAGACCGAAGGAAACACATGGCTACGACCACACCCACCGGTGTGCGGGGAGGCGGCCGGTCGGAGACCACGTCCGACAGCGCGCCGATGACCCACCCGCAGATCATGAAGGCGCTCTCCGGGCTGATGCTCGGCATGTTCGTGGCGATCCTGTCGTCCACGATCGTCTCCAACGCCCTGCCCCAGATCATCGGCGACCTCGGCGGCACCCAGTCCTCTTACACCTGGGTGGTCACGGCGGCCCTGCTCTCGATGACGGCGGCGACGCCGCTGTGGGGCAAGCTCTCCGACCTCTTCAGCAAGAAGCTGCTGGTCCAGATATCCCTGGTGATCTACGTCCTCGGCTCGATGGTCGCGGGCATGTCCCAGAACACCGGCATGCTGATCGCCTGCCGCGTGGTCCAGGGCATCGGCGTCGGCGGCCTCTCCGCCCTCGCCCAGATCGTGATGGCCGCGATGATCTCCCCGCGCGAGCGCGGCCGCTACAGCGGCTACCTCGGCGCGGTCTTCGCCGTGGCCACCGTCGGCGGTCCGCTGCTCGGCGGAGTCATCACCGACACCAGCTGGCTGGGCTGGCGCTGGTGCTTCTACGTCGGCGTCCCCTTCGCGATCATCGCGCTGATCGTGCTCCAGCGGACCCTGCACCTGCCCGTCGTCCGGCGCGAGGTCAAGGTCGACTGGCTCGGCGCCTTCCTGATCAGCGGCGCCGTCTCGCTGCTGCTGATCTGGGTGACCCAGGCCGGCGGTTCGTACGAGTGGATCTCCTGGCAGACCTGGGCGATGACCGGCGGCGCGCTCGTCCTCGGCCTGCTCTTCGTCCTCGTCGAATCCCGGGCGAGCGACCCGATCATCCCGCTGCGCCTCTTCCGCAACAAGACCATCAGCCTGGCCTCGGCCGCCTCGCTCTTCGTCGGCATCGCGATGTTCTCGGGCACCGTGTTTTTCAGCCAGTTCTTCCAGTTGGCCCGCGGTGAGTCCCCCACGATGTCCGGAATCCTCACGATTCCGATGATCGGCGGGCTCTTCGTCTCCTCCACCGTTTCCGGTCAGGTGATCACCAAGACCGGAAAGTGGAAGGCCTGGCTCGTCTCCGGCGGCGTGCTCCTGACGGCCGGCCTCGGCCTGCTCGGAACCCTGCGGTACGACACCCCGTACTGGCACATCGCGGTCTTCATGGCGCTGACCGGCCTCGGCCTCGGCATGATGATGCAGAACCTCGTCCTCGCCGCCCAGAACCAGGTGGCCCCCGAGGACCTGGGCGCGGCCAGCTCGGTCGTCACCTTCTTCCGCTCCCTCGGCGGCGCGATGGGCGTCTCCGCCCTCGGCGCGGTCATGGCCAACCGGGTCACCCACTACGTCCAGGACGGGCTCGCCGCACTCGGCCCCAAGGCCGCGGCGATGGGCCACGGCGGCACCGGCGGGGGCAGCATCCCCGACCTCTCCAAGCTGCCCGCGCCCTTCCGCGAGGTGGTCGAGAACGCGTACGGGCACGGCGTCGGCGACGTCTTCCTCTACGCCGCCCCCACCGCGCTCCTCGCGCTGGTGCTGGTGGTGTTCATCAAGGAGGTCGCCCTGAAGTCGAAGCCGGCGGCCCACGCCCCGACCGCCGAGGGCACCACCCCGGCACAGACCCCGGCTCAGGCCCAGGCCCCGGCCACCGCTCCGGCGGCCCAGGCGGCGGCCCCGGCCGAGTAACCGTACGGACGGCCCGCCGACGGGACCCCGCGAGGGAGGTGGCCCGGGCA
>NZ_JBSGXB010000216.1:0-13298 GCF_053609185.1 Streptomyces sp. NPDC054956
CGTACGGGGTCCGGGGCGGAGCCACGGTTTCGGGAAGGGGCGGGGTGGGGGAGAAGCCCCGCGCAGCGGCTACCCCGGCAGCTCGTCAGGCGGCACCGGCCCGTCCAGGGCAGGACCGACGACCGGGCCGGTGACCGCCTCGGGGGCCGGGGCCTCGCCCGACGCGTCGACGGCCGCGGCCAAGGCTTCGTCCGGTGCGTCGACGGCGGCCGGAGGCGTTGCCGCGGGGGACGACCCCGGGGCGGTGGGCGCGGGCTGGGCCGGGGCCGCGCGTTCCAGGAAGCGGAGGAGCTCCACCGGGAACGGCAGGACCAGCGTCGAGTTCTTCTCCGCCGCGACGGCCACGACCGTCTGGAGCAGGCGCAACTGCAACGCCGCCGGCTGATCCGACATCACCGCCGCCGCCTCGGCCAGCTTGTGCGAAGCCTGGAGCTCCGCGTCCGCGTTGATGACCCGCGCCCGCCGCTCGCGATCGGCCTCGGCCTGCCGGGCCATCGACCGCTTCATCGTCTCCGGCAGGGACACGTCCTTGATCTCGACCCGGTCGATCTGGACCCCCCACCCCACCGCCGGGCTGTCGATCATCAGCTCCAGGCCCTGGTTGAGCATCTCCCGGTTGGACAGCAGATCGTCCAGGTCGGACTTGCCGATGATCGACCGCAGCGAGGTCTGGGCCATCTGGGAGACCGCGAAGCGGTAGTCCTCCACCGCGATGATCGCGCTCGCCGCGTCCACGACCTTGAAGTAGACCACCGCGTCCACGCGCACCGTGACGTTGTCCCGGGTGATGCCCTCCTGGGCCGGCACCGGCATCGTCACGATCTGCAGGTTCACCTTCCGCAGCCGGTCCACACCCGGGACGACCAGCGTGAAGCCGGGGCCGCGAATGCCTTCCCGGAGCCGGCCGAAGCGGAAGACGACGCCGCGCTCGTACTGTTTGACCACCCGTGCGGCGGCGCCCATGAAGGCCGTGACTCCCACGCCCGCGGCGATCGCGGCTGTCAGCAGTTCCTGGACCATGACGGCCTCCTGCAGGGCACATCTCCCCCGCATCCCTCTGATGGGGTTATGCCCTACAACCAGCCCGCGAACTCCAACAACTGCTCCGCGTCCCGCCGCCGCCCCGCGGCCAGCGCCCGGTTGCCCGATTCGACCGCGCGGAACAGCGTCCAGCCCCGCAGCCGGTCCCGGTCCACCTCCAGCGCGTCGGCCAGCTTGTTCACCCGGCGCCGGGCGCCCGCGGCCCCCGCCGAGGAGGCCACCTGGTCCTCCAGGCGGTCCCGTACCAGCCGTGCCAGGTCGTACGCCCGCTCGCCGACCATCGGATCCGGGCCCACCGCCAGCCAGGGCGCCCGCTCGCCGGCCAGGACCTTGCCCTGCCGGAAGTTCCCGTGCAGCAGCAGTTCCTCGGCCTGTACGGCGATCAGCTCCTCGCGGGCCGCGAGCGCCGCCGAGGCCAGCTCCGCCGCCTCCGGGGGAGCCTTGCGCAACGCCTCGGCCTGCGCGGACGTGCGCTCGGCCACCGTCTCCCAGTCGTGCCCGGGCGGCGGGGCCACCCACAGCCTGCGCAGCGTGCCGCAGGCCTCCAGCAGGGCCTTCGCCTCCGGCAGCGAGCGCAGCGAGACCTCGGCGTGCAGCCGCTCCAGCAGCAGCGCCCCGTCCTCGTCGTGGTGGCGCGTGTCGAGGATCCGTACGGCCCCGAAGCCGCCCCAGTGGGCCAGCGCGGCCATCTCACGGTCGGGCCGCAGCACCGGCGGGGCCAGCTTCAGCGCGGCCGGGGTGCCGTCGGCGTACCGGACGAGGACGACCAGGCTGCTGCGGCCGCCGGGGGCCTGCACCCGCTGGGCCTCTACTGCGCGCCGGGCCAGCGCGGTCTCCGTCAGCCCGGGCAGCTGCCCCAGCCAGTCCGCGATCCGTGCCGTTTCCGGCAGCTCGCCGAGCGCCCGTACGAGCCGCTGCGGCGGTTCGAAAGCCATGCGTGAGTGGTCCCTTTCAGCTGTGCGCGGGCTCGTCGCGCATGCTTGCGCGCTGGTTCCGCACGGGTTCCGCACTAGTTCTGCGCCGCGGACGCGCGTTCCGTGAGCCCAGGGAAGGCTACGCCGACACCACGCCAGCGCGCCGCGCGCACGGCGGCGGCGCTCAGCGCGTCGGCCGCCTCGCGGCGCAGCGTGCCCTCCGCGGCACGCACCAGATCGGAGTACGCGCCGGCCACCCGGTCCTCGATCACCGCGGCCAGCCGCTCGGCGTCGGCGGGCGTGCGCACCGTGAACGGCAGCGTGTACGCGGCCTCCGCGGGACGGGGGGAACCGCCCAGCTCGCGCACGGTGCGGGCCAGCGCGTCGCGGCGGGCGAGGTGGCCGGCCCAGGCCTCGCGGGCCTCCCCGGCGCGGGCGGCGCCCGCGGTCCGGGCGCCGATGACGCCGTAGCCGTACGCGGCGGCGTGCTCGGCGGCGAGAGCGGCCTGCGCGGCCTCCAGGACCCGGCCGGCGGAGGAGGAGCCGGCGGGGGAGGGTGCGGTGGTCACGAGGAGGCTCCCGGGGTCGAGGGCAGCAGGTAGGCGTGTACGTGGCCGCAGGCGGCCAGCGAGGCCAGCATCCGGGCCAGCTCCCCGGGGGCGCCGGCCAGCGAGATCGTCCGCGCCTCGGCCAGGCTCCGCTCGGCGTCGGACAGGGCGGTCAGCGCCTCGGCGGGCTTCGGCGGCACCGGCTCGGCACCGGTGCCGGGAGCGGCGGCGGACGCAGCGGCGGACGCGGTGGCGGATGCGGACGCGGAGGGCTTGGCGGACCGGGAGGGAGCGGGGCGCCGGTCCTCGGCCAGGGCCGCCGCGTGCGCCGCGACCGAGGCCCGCAGCGGAGCCAGTCCCTGGGCCAGGGCCGGATGCGCGGCGGCCGTGGCGTCGTAACGTTCCAGCAGTCGCTCACTGTCACGTACGGCGCTGTCGCGCATCCGCCGTTCGAGTGGAATCTCGGGCTCCGCGCCGGGTGATTCCCCGTCGGAGCAACCGCTGAGCAGCGCGGCACCGGCGATGCCCGCGGCACCGGCGAGCAGGCTTCTTCGCGACGGCAGGGTCGAGGGCACGGAGACGTCCTTTGGGTGCTGGCGGGGCAGGGTGTGATCACGGTACCCGGGGCCCTGTCCACAGGACGGACGGCAACACCCTCCGCGACCGGATACCCTTTGACCTGACACACGACGGAAACCACAACAGCACACGCGGCCGAGGAGTCACCCGGATGAGCACCACCCAGAGCGACAGGCTGCGCGGATTGCTGGAGCCGCTCGTCGCCGCCAAGGGCCTGGACCTCGAGGAGATCGAGATGTCCAAGGCCGGCAAGCGCCGGATGCTGCGCATCATCGTGGACTCCGACGAAGGCGTGGAGCTGGACGCGTGTGCCGAGCTGAGCCGCGAGGTCTCGGACCTGCTGGACGAGACCGACGCGATGGGTGAGGACGAGTACGTCCTCGAGGTGAGCTCGCCGGGCGCGGACCGCCCGCTGACCGAGCACCGTCACTACATCCGGGCGACCGGCCGTCTCGTGAAGTTCCAGACCTCGGACGGCGGGGAACTGATCGCCCGCATTCTCGAAGTGGACGACGAGGGCATGGACCTCGAAGTCCCGGGCGTGAAGGGCCGCAAGGCGACCGCCCGGCGCATCGCATTCACCGACATCGCCAAGGCGCGTGTCGAGATCGAGTTCAACCGCAAGGACAAGAAGGAAGAGGAGGCGTAGCCGTGGACATCGACATGAGTGCCCTGCGGGGTCTGGTCCGGGAGAAGGAGATCTCCTTCGACCTCCTCGTCGAGGCCATCGAGTCGGCCCTCCTCATCGCGTACCACCGCACCGAGGGAAGCTTCCGGCGCGCACGCGTCGTGCTCGACCGCACCAACGGTCACGTGATCGTGTGGGCGACCGAGGACCCGAGGGACCTGGAAGAGGGTCAGGAGGCCAAGGAGTTCGACGACACCCCGTCGGACTTCGGCCGCATCGCCGCGACGACCGCCAAGCAGGTGATCCTTCAGCGTCTTCGCGACGCCGAGGACGACCTGACCTTCGGCGAGTTCGCCGGCCGCGAGGGCGACGTCATCACCGGCGTCGTCCAGCAGGGCAAGGACCCCAAGAACGTCCTCGTCGACATCGGCAAGCTCGAGGCCATCCTGCCGGTGCAGGAGCAGGTCCCCGGCGAGGAGTACACGCACGGACTGCGCCTGAAGGCGTACGTCGTGCGGGTGGCGAAGGGTGTGCGCGGTCCGTCCGTGACCCTGTCGCGCACCCACCCGAACCTGGTGAAGAAGCTGTTCGCGCTGGAGGTCCCGGAGATCGCCGACGGAAGCGTCGAGATCTGCGCGATCGCCCGTGAGGCCGGTCACCGCACCAAGATCGCCGTCCGCTCCACCCGCTCCGGCCTCAACCCGAAGGGCGCCTGCATCGGCCCGATGGGCAGCCGCGTGCGCAACGTGATGGCCGAGCTGCACGGCGAGAAGATCGACATCGTCGACTGGTCGGACGACCCGGCGGAGATGGTCGCGAACGCCCTGTCACCCGCCCGGGTGAGCAAGGTCGAGGTCGTCGACTGGGACACCCGCTCCGCGCGGGTGACCGTGCCCGACTACCAGCTGTCGCTGGCGATCGGCAAGGAGGGCCAGAACGCCCGCCTCGCCGCGCGCCTCACCGGCTGGCGGATCGACATCCGTCCCGACACCGAGCAGCCCTCGGACGAGGACGACCGCGACCGGGGCGAGCGCCGGGACGACCGGCGCGACGACCGTCGCGGGGAATAAATCCGGTACCGCCCGGGCTGACCGGACGGTACACAGGAACCAAGGGATCACGACAACGTCCGTTCGATTTTTCGCCCGAAGGGGTGAGGTCGGTACGGGGAGGTAGACTTAAGCGTGTCTGGCCGGACGCAAGCCCGCGCATGCCCCGAACGCACCTGTGTGGGGTGTCGGGAGCGAGCGGCCAAGAGCGATCTGCTGCGCATCGTGGCGATCGGTGACGAATGCGTCCCTGATCCTCGCGGTACGCTGCCCGGCCGGGGTGCCTACGTGCACCCCGCCGTGGTCTGCCTCGACCAGGCGGTCCGCCGCCGGGCGTTCTCCCGGGCCCTCAGGTCCGCAGGAGCGCTCGACACGGCAGGACTGCGCAATGCCGTGGCCGGTGAGGCCGGGGCGACACCGTAAGAAGACGTAGTACGGCACGGATCACCGTGCGGTCAGGTACCTCGCGAGTTGGAAGTAGGTCGAGATTGCGATGAGCACCCCTCGATGAGTACGCGATGAGTACGAGCATGAAGTAGAGACGGTCCGGCGTAACCCGGACCTAAAAGGAGCGAAGTGGCTAAGGTCCGGGTATACGAACTCGCCAAGGAGTTCGGAGTTGAGAGCAAGGTCGTCATGGCCAAGCTCCAGGAACTCGGTGAGTTCGTCCGTTCGGCGTCCTCGACGATCGAGGCGCCGGTTGTACGCAAGTTGACCGACGCATTGCAGGGGCCCGGCGGCAGCGCCGGCAAGGCCCCCGCGAAGCCGGGCGCGCCTCGTAGCGCGGCGCCCGCCAAGCCCGGGGCCCCGACCCCGGGTCCCGCACGTCCCGCTGCGCCGAAGCCCGGCGCACCGGCCCCCAAGCCGGTCGTCGCAGAGGCTCCGGCCGCCGCGGCGCCCGCCCCGGTGACTCCGGCCGCCTCCGGCCCGCGTCCCGGCCCGAAGGCCCCGGCCGCCCCGAAGCCCGCTCCGGCGGCTCCCGTGGTGACCGAGTTCTCCGCGCCTCCGGCGGCTCCGGCCGCCCCGGCGCGCACCGAGCGTCCCGCCGCCGCGGCTCCCGGCCCCCGTCCGGCACAGCAGCGTCCGGCGCAGGGTCAGGGTGGCCAGGCCGGCGCCCGTCCCGGCGCCCCGCGTCCGGCCGGTGCCGCGCCGCAGGCGCAGCGTCCCGCCGGCGCCCCCGGCGCCCAGGCACCGCGTCCCCAGGGCGCCCGTCCGGCCGGTCCCCGTCCGGGCAACAACCCCTTCACCTCTGGTGGCTCCACCGGCATGGCGCGCCCGCAGGCGCCCCGTCCGGCCGGCGCTCCCCGTCCCGGTGCCCCCGGCGCCGGCGGCGGCCAGGGTGCTCCCCGTCCGCAGGGCGGCCCCGGCGGCGCCCCGCGTCCGCAGGGCCAGGGCGCTGGTCGTCCGACCCCGGGCGGCATGCCCCGTCCGCAGGGCGGCGCCCCGCGTCCCGGTGGTGCTCCCGGTGGTAACCGTCCGAACCCGGGCATGATGCCGCAGCGTCCCGCTGCCGGTGGTCCCGGTCCTCGTCCCGGTGGCGGCCCCGGTGGCCGTGGTCCCGGTGCCGGTGGTCCCCGTCCCGGCGGTGCCGGTGGCGCGGGTCGTCCCGCGGGCGGCGGCTTCGCCGGTCGTCCGGCCGGTCCGGGCTCGCGTCCCGGCGGCGGTGGCGGCTTCGGCGGTCCCCGTCCCGGTGGTGGCGGCTTCGGCGGCGGTCCGGCCGGTGCCGGTGGCGGCGGTCGTCCCGGCTTCGGCGGGCGTCCCGGTGGTCCCGGTGCCCGTGGTGGCACGCAGGGTGCCTTCGGCCGTCCCGGCGGTCCGGCGCGTCGCGGTCGCAAGTCCAAGCGCCAGCGTCGCCAGGAGTACGAGGCCATGCAGGCCCCGTCGGTCGGCGGCGTGATGCTGCCCCGCGGCCACGGCGAGACCGTTCGCCTGTCGCGCGGTGCCTCCCTCACCGACTTCGCGGAGAAGATCAACGCCAACCCGGCGTCGCTCGTCGCCGTGATGATGAACCTCGGCGAGATGGTCACTGCCACGCAGTCCGTCTCCGACGAGACCCTCGAAATGCTGGCCGGCGAGATGAACTACGTCGTTCAGATCGTCAGCCCGGAGGAAGAGGACCGCGAGCTCCTCGAGGGCTTCGACATCGAGTTCGGCGAGGACGAGGGCGGCGAGGAATTCCTCATGCCGCGTCCGCCGGTCGTGACCGTCATGGGTCACGTCGACCACGGTAAGACCCGACTGCTCGACGCCATCCGCAAGACGAACGTCGTTGCGGGCGAGGCCGGTGGCATCACGCAGCACATCGGTGCGTACCAGGTCACCACCCAGGTCAACGACGAAGACCGCAAGATCACCTTCATCGACACCCCGGGTCACGAGGCGTTCACCGCCATGCGTGCCCGTGGTGCGAAGTCGACCGACATCGCGATCCTCGTGGTCGCGGCCAACGACGGCGTCATGCCGCAGACGATCGAGGCGCTCAACCACGCCAAGGCCGCCGGCGTCCCGATCGTCGTCGCGGTCAACAAGATCGACGTCGAGGGTGCCGACCCGGTCAAGGTGCGCGGTCAGCTCACCGAGTTCGGTCTGGTCGCCGAGGAGTACGGCGGCGACACGATGTTCGTCGACATCTCCGCCAAGCAGGGTCTGCACATCGACTCCCTGCTCGAGGCCGTCGTCCTCACCGCCGACGCCTCGCTCGACCTGCGCGCCAACCCGGAGCAGGACGCTCAGGGTATTGCGATCGAGTCCCACCTCGACCGCGGCCGCGGTGCCGTCGCCACCGTCCTCGTCCAGCGCGGTACCCTCCGCGTCGGCGACACGATGGTCGTGGGCGACGCCTACGGCCGAGTGCGCGCCATGCTCGACGACAAGGGCAACAACGTCGAGGAAGCGGGTCCGTCGACCCCCGTCCTGGTCCTGGGTCTCACCAACGTCCCCGGCGCCGGCGACAACTTCCTCGTCGTGGACGAGGACCGTACGGCCCGTCAGATCGCCGAGAAGCGTGCTGCGCGCGAGCGCAACGCCAACTTCGCCAAGCGCGTCCGTCGCGTGTCCCTCGAGGACCTCGACTCCGTGCTCAAGGCCGGTCTGGTCCAGGAACTCAACCTCATCATCAAGGGCGACGCGTCCGGTGCGGTCGAGGCTCTCGAGTCCTCGCTGCTCCAGCTCGACGTCGGTGAAGAGGTCGACATCCGGGTCCTGCACCGCGGTGTGGGTGCGGTCACCGAGTCCGACATCTCCCTGGCGATGGGCTCCGACGCCATCGTCATCGGTTACAACGTCCGTGCGGCCGGCCGTGCCGCGCAGATGGCGGACCGCGAGGGTGTCGACGTCCGCTACTACTCGGTGATCTACCAGGCCATCGAGGAGATCGAGGCGGCCCTCAAGGGTCTGCTCAAGCCGGAGTACGAAGAGGTCGAGCTCGGTACGGCGGAGGTCCGCGAGATCTTCCGCTCGTCCAAG
Source organism: Streptomyces sp. NPDC054956 (assembly GCF_053609185.1). Lineage (NCBI taxonomy): Bacteria > Bacillati > Actinomycetota > Actinomycetes > Kitasatosporales > Streptomycetaceae > Streptomyces > Streptomyces sp. NPDC054956. Next base: position 8,225 of record NZ_JBSGXB010000216.1, read on the forward strand.
CTGGGCAACATCGCGGGTGTTCTCATCCGCTCCGGCGAGGTCAAGCGCAACACCAAGGCGCGGCTCCTGCGCGATGGCAAGGTCATCGCCGAGAACCTCACCATCTCCGGTCTGCGCCGCTTCAAGGACGACGTCACCGAGATCCGCGAGGGCTTCGAGGGTGGTATCAACCTCGGTTCCTTCAACGACATCAAGATCGACGACGTCATCGCGACGTACGAGATGCGCGAGAAGCCCCGCGCGTAAGCGCGAGGCGGTTCGCACCGTGTCGTAGGCAGCTGTAACACCGGGGCCGGTCGGCGGAATATCCGTCGATCGGCCCCGGCCGTTGCGTGTACGGTTCTGGTGACCCTGCCGCGCGACGGCCGGCAGGCCACCGAACCCGCACCGGCGGGATATCCGGAACTGCATGTACGTGGGGACTCTGTCCTTCGATCTGCTCCTCGGCGACGTTCACTCGCTGAAGGAGAAACGCTCCGTCGTCCGGCCCATCGTCGCCGAGCTCCAGCGCAAGTTCTCTGTGAGCGCGGCCGAAGTGGGAGACCAGGACCTCCACCGAAGGGCCCGTATAGGGGTCGCTCTGGTGAGTGGGGACACGGGGTTCCTCTCGGATGTACTGGACCGCTGCGAGCGGCTGGTCGCGGCACGTCCGGAAGTGGAGCTGCTGTCGGTACGACGGCGCCTCCACGGTGATGAAGACTGACTGCAAGACGAAGAAGGAGACGGACCAGTGGCCGACAATGCGCGGGCGAAGAAGCTGGCGGACCTCATCCGGGAGGTGGTGGCCGAGAAGCTGCAGCGCGGCGTCAAGGACCCCCGCCTCGGTACGCACGTGACGATCACGGACACCCGGGTCACCGGCGATCTGCGGGAGGCCACGGTCTTCTACACGGTCTACGGCGACGACGAGGACCGGGCCAGTGCGGCAGCGGGCCTGGAGAGCGCCAAGGGCGTCCTGCGCTCCGCGGTCGGCCGGGCGGCGGGCACCAAGTTCACGCCCACCCTGACCTTCGTGGCGGACGCCCTCCCGGAGAACGCCAAGACCATCGAGGACCTCCTCGAGAAGGCGCGGACCTCCGACGCCCAGGTGCGCGAGGTGTCCTCCGGCGCGAAGTACGCCGGTGACGCCGACCCGTACAAGAAGCCCGATGAGGACGCCGACGACGCCGACGAGGACGCAGCCTCCGAATGAGCAGCAACGCAGGGAAGACGCCGGACGGCCTTGTCATCGTCGACAAGCCGTCCGGCTTCACTTCGCACGACGTGGTCGCCAAGATGCGCGGGATCGCCAAGACCCGCCGCGTCGGCCACGCCGGCACGCTCGACCCGATGGCGACGGGCGTGCTGGTCCTGGGCGTCGAGAAGGCCACCAAGCTCCTCGGCCACCTCGCGCTCACGGAGAAGGAGTACCTCGGCACCATCCGGCTGGGCCAGAACACCCTGACGGACGACGCCGAAGGCGAGATCACCTCGTCCACCGACGCCGCCGGGGTCACCCGCGAGGCCGTGGACGAGGGCATCGCCAAGCTGACCGGCGAGATCATGCAGGTCCCGTCCAAGGTCAGCGCCATCAAGATCAAGGGCGTCCGCTCCTACAAGCGCGCCCGCGACGGCGAGGACTTCGAGATCCCGGCCCGGCCGGTGACCGTCTCGTCGTTCCAGGTGTACGACATGCGCGAGGCGGAGGCCGAGGACGGCACCAAGGTCGTCGACCTCGTCGTCTCCGTCGTCTGCTCCAGCGGTACGTACATCCGCGCGCTCGCCCGCGACCTCGGCGCCGACCTCGGCGTCGGCGGTCACCTCACGGCGCTGCGGCGCACGCGGGTGGGCCCGTACAAGATCGACCGGGCGCGCACCCTCGACCAGCTCCAGGAGGAGCTGACCGTGATGCCGATCGGCGACGCGGCGGCCGCGGCGTTCCCGCGCTGGGACCTCGACGCCCGGCGGGCCTCGCTGCTGGCCAACGGCGTGCGCATCGAGATGCCGGAGGAGTACCAGACCGGCAGGGCGATCGCGGTCTACGGGCCGGACGGGCAGCTGCTCGGGCTCGTGGAGAGCAAGGGCGGCAAGGCGAAGTCCCTGGCGGTCTTCGCCTGAACCGCCGCCGGACGGGCCGGGTGCCCCGGTCCGTCCCGGCCGGACCGTCTTCGACGTGTCTTCGACGTGTCTTCGACGTGGAGCGGTGAGCGCACACGCACTGCTGCTCACCGCTCCACGACCCCCCTCGGGTAGGTCTCTATCCACCCGGACCCCGATATTCACCCGTCCGAGCAGGCGCTCGGAGTGAATGGAGGGAGCGTAAGGGGGCGCTTTCGTCTCGAGTGCTTTTCCCGCTGATCTTCATCTGCCTACCGTCGTGGATACGGGGCGCGCGCGGCGGGGAGTGGTGCGGTGACGGCGGAACTGATCAGGATCTGCGATCTCGCCGGGCGGCCGCGGGGGAGCGGCTTCGTCGCCGACGACCGCGGGACGGTGGTGACCGGCCACGATGCCGTCGACGGCCTGGCCCGGATGGTCCTGCACGGCCCGGGACCGGGCGGACGGACCTGCCCGGTGGGCCTCTCGGACGTCACGGCCCTGCCCGAGCTCGGACTGGCACTCGTACGCAGTGACGGACTCGGGGCGCGGCCGCTGCCGGTCGCCGCGCGGGAGGCGGTGGCTCCCGGGACATACGTACGGCTGGACGCGCGGGGCTGGCGGCAGGCGCGGGTCCTGGGCGGGGCCGAGGTCAGCTACCGGGCGACGGACGGGGTCCACGTGCTGCCGGCGGCGCTGGAGCTGGCGATCGGCACCGACGGGCGCGACGCGCTGACGCTGGGCGGAGAGGTCTGCGGAGGCCCCGTCCTGGACGCCGGTACCGGAGCGGTGCTCGCGGTCCTGGGCACCGCTCTGCGCGCGGAGCACCGCTCCGGAGGCTTCGCGGTGCCGCTCGCCGCGGCCGCCGCCGCGGACCCCGACGGGCCCCTCGCCGTGCTGCTGCGGACCAACGCCGCCACCGTGCCGGGCCACGGCGCCGACCTGAACCTCGCCGGAGCCCTCCAGCTCACCGGCACCACCCTCGGCGCCGCCTTCGCCGCGCTGGGACCGGAACGCGTGGACCGACCCGCGATCGCCGCCGAACTGGACGCCTTCACCGCCGCGGACCGCCCCGTCCTCGCCCTCGTGGGCCTCCCGGGCACCGGCCGCACCACCGCCCTCGCGGCCCTGGCCGTACGCCGCGCCCACGGCCCGAGCCCGGCCCCGACCCTCTGGCTCCGGGGCGCCGACCTGCGGGCCGGGGACGGCTCGCTGGCCGATGCGGCGAGCCGCGCGCTCGCCGGAGCCTCGCGCATCCTGGAAGTGGCCGGACCCGCCACGACCGCCTCGGCGGCGGCCTCCCTCGTGGCCCGCTCCGGGCGGCCCCTGCTCGTGGTCCTGGACGCGCCGGAGGAGATGCCGCCCGGGCTCGCGCACGCCCTGGGCCCGTGGACCGCGGCCACCGCCGCCTGGCTGCGGGCCACCGGGACCCGTCTGGTGCTCGCCGCCCGGCCCGAACACTGGGAGCCGGCCGGGAGGCTCTACCCGCCCGAACTGCTCCACACCCCGGCCCGGCCGGCCCGGCGGCTGCCGCCCGCGCTCCCGATCGGCGACCTCGCCCCGGACGAGGCCGCTTCGGCCCGGGCCCGCCTGGGCATCCCGGCCGACGCGATCGGGCCCGCCGACGACCGCCACCCGCTCACCCTGCGGCTGCTCGCGCAGGTGCGCGCGGCCGGAGTCACCGAGGGCCGTCCGTCGCGCGACGAGGTCTTCGCCGCCCACCTGGACCTCCTGTGCCTCCGCGTGGCCCTCCGCATCTGCGCCGCCCTCCCCCAGCCCAGCAGACCCGCGGGCCCGGCGGGCGGGGTGGGTGGGTCCGGTGGCGCTGGCGGATCCGGCGGGTCCGGCGGGTTCGGCGGGGGGACGGATGCGGCCTGGCCGCGGGGCACGGGCGGGGACGGCACGGGTGCGGGTACCGGCCCCGGCAGGGGTACGGGTACTGGCACGGACCCGAGCGCGGGTGCCGGTACGTGGACGGGCTCGGACGCCGGGCCGCGCGCGGGCGCCGGTGCCAGCTGGGGGAGCGGCTCCGGCATGGGAACCGGCATGGGTGCCGGCCCTGGCATGGGCGGAGGTGCGGGCACGGACCCGAGCTCGGGTACCGGCACATGGACGGGATCGGGCGCCGGTACGGGCTCGGGCGTCGGCATGGGCTGGGGGAGCGGCACCGGTACGGGCGCGAGCTCGGGAACCGGTACGGGCTCTGGCACGGGCGGGGGCGCGAGCCCGGGGACCGGTACGGGCATGGGCTCGGGCGCCGGCGCAGGCCGGGGGAGCGGCCCCGATGCCGGTGCCGACGGGGTCGGAGACGCGGACCCGGGCGGGAGCCGGGTGTACGGACCCGGGGTGGGAAGGCTGGCCGTGCGCGTCGCCGGGCGGGCGCACGAGGCCGCGCGGCGATGTCTGGGGCCCGGGCAGGGCCAGCTGGACCGGGTCTCCTTCGAGGAGCTGTTCCCCTGGCGCACCGGCTGGGCCTCCGCCGCGCTCGCCGAAGGACTGCTGGTGCCCGCCGGCGAGGGCTACCGCTTCGCGCACGAGGAGTTCTCCGACTGGCTCCAAGCCGCCCACCTGGACCTCCCCGCCGCCCTCGACGCCCTGGGCACCGGCGTTCCCCGCCACCGCATCGGGCCGGTACTGGAGGCACTGCTGAGGCTCCCGCAGGGCGAGCGCGATGCCGCCATGACACGGCTCCTGGCGGTGCTCGGCGAAGCCACCGGACCCGAGACCCTCTGGTGGGCCGCGAGGCTCCTGCGCGAGACCCTGCTCCGCGCCCCCGACGCCACCCCGCACCTCCCCGTCCTGCACGCCCTCGCCGCCCACGTGGAGCTCACGGCGCAGACGGCGCACGGGATGTCTGCGGGGCAGGAGGCTTACGCGATGCCCGCGACGCAGGCCGCTTACGCGGCGCCCGCGGCACCCGCGGCACCGGCGATGCCCGCGGCATCCGCGGCACCGGCCGCATCCGCGGCACCGGCCGCACCCGCGGCACCGGCCGCAC
>NZ_JBSGXB010000217.1:0-13285 GCF_053609185.1 Streptomyces sp. NPDC054956
CGGCTACTGATTCGGCTACGGCTACGGCTACGGCTACGGCTACGGCTACGGCCAGGTTCCCACCGAGGCCGGTGGATTCCGCCCGGCAGGTCCACCGGCCGCGGCTCCGCCCGGCCCGCACCCGCGTACGGGTACCGGCTCGAACAACCCTGGGGGCATCCCCCCTTTCGGTCCCCCGGAAGGCCTTTCCGCTCCCCGGGTTCCTCCCGGGCGCAACCATGTCCCTGATTGCCCGGTCGACGGAAGGAACCCCGTGCCCGACACCCTCTCTCCCTCCCCCGCCACCGCACGGGACATCGCGCTGGACCACCTCGCGTCCGGGACCGAAGCCCTGGACGGCGTCCCCCCGATGACCGTCACCGGCGGGCCGGTCCTGCCACCCGCCGGCCACGACGAGGCGCAGGTCGGGCGGGAGGCAGCCGCCCGGAATCCCCGCCCCCTCCACCTGCTCCGCACGGCGCTGGCGCAGGGCCGGACACGGACCGTCCTGGACCTCGCGGGTCGCATCGCGCATGACCAGCAGGAACGATCCTCCAGAAGGACCCCGCGATGAACGCCCCGGCCGGTCACCGGCCACCGGCCACCTCGGCCCGAACCGCGGCAGGCGACCCGATGACAGCGCAGGCCGGCCCGGACGGGGCCGCACACTCCACCGACCAGCCATCGGGCCAGGCACCAGAAGCAGACGCGCCACGGACGCAGCCCCTGACCGAAACCCCCATCTACGACGCCGTCGAGCGCCTGTGGCTCCAACAAGGACGAGAGGTCCCGCACGCCCCCGCCCCCGGGCAGGACCACCGCGACGGCGACCTCTTCCACCGCGCCTGACCGCGGCGGCGGCCAGAGCGGGGCGCCCGGGGCGCACACACCCCCGTACCCGCCCTCAGACGGCCGCCAGCAGCCCCGCGATCGTCTCGAAGCCGCGGCGCCGGGCGTGCTGCAGGGCCGTGACGCCGTCCGCGTCCGGCAGGTTGCGGTCGGCACCGGCCGCGAGGAGGAGTTCCACGATCTCCTGGTGCGGCAGGCCCCCGTCGCCGAGGATCACGGCCTCGAGCAGGGCGGTCCAGCCCAGGTCGTTGACGTGGTCGACGTCGATTTCGGTCTCCCGCAGGACCGCGCGCACGTACGCCACATGGCCCCGCTCGCTCGCGGGGATCAGCGAGATCCCGCCGAACCGATTGCGCAAGGTCAGGTCCGGCCCCGCGGGCAGCAGCACCCGCATCATCTCCACACTGCCGGTCACGCCGGTGACCAGCCACGCGCTGTCGTGGCGCTGGTCCTGGGCATTCGGATCCGCCCCCGCCTCGACCAGGACACGTGCCGCCTCGACGTGGCTGCCGAGCGAGGCCAGCAACAGCGGCGAGCGCAGCTCCGCGTCACGGGCCTCCACGGAGGCTCCCGCATCCAGGGCGACGCGTACTCCGTCCGCATCACCCCGGCGGGCGGCCGCCAGCAGACTGCCGTCGTGGTCGTTCATGTCGATCCTCCGTGTCCGTACGAAAGGAGCCGGCGAGCGAGACCGGCGCCTGCGGTGAGAGCCCGCTGGGCGGCGCCGGCCGGAGGCCAGAAATCCTGTCCCTCACCCGTCCCTGCTCCGCACTCCCTCCATCCTGGAGCCCGATCCGCCCGGCCCAGGTCGCCCCACGGGCTCCGGCCGGTGCACCCGCCGGCGGACACGGGGGTCGACCGATCGGCTGATGCGGAGCGGATCCGTCGGGTCCACCTTGCCCGGGTATGGGTCGGCGGCGAGGAACCCCGGGGATGGCGTGGACCTCACGGCTACGGTGGCCGGTTTGATGCATATTCGGCAGGCAGAACGGTGATACCCAAAGAAGAATCGATTCCCTTCGGACCGGACGGGCCAGGGCAAGACTGCTTCCCGTCACCGGGCGCGTCCGCCTGATCCCCGCATCCTCCGTCGACAGCGGGGCCGAAGGCCGGCCGCCCGTCGGCACGATCCGGCAGGCAGGGAAGGTGTCACACGTCGCACCGCGCCTGTGTCCGGCGGTGTCGTGGACCCTGTGGAAGACGGTGACCCATGACAGAGCGCTGCACCGGATTCATCCAGTCCTACAACCGTCAGGCGGGTTACGGCTTCCTGGTCCCCCTGGGCCACGAAGAACCGGTCTACTTCGAGCAGTCGGACATCACGGACGAGTGCAAGGGGCTCTCCGTGGACCAGCAGGTCACCTTCATCCTCGAACTCGGAGCCGGACGCTTCGTAGCCAAGGACATCCGCCCCTGACAACGACCGCCCACCGAAACCGAGTCCCCCCGAGCCGGTCGCGCTTCTTGGCCGGCCACCTCCCCACCTGCGCCGGACTCGCCCGGGCGCCCCGTAACCCGGTCTCATCGATCCGCGGCGAGCAGCCCTCCCGGAGCCCGGAGGGGATACAGGCAGCTCCAGACGCATGGCCTTCGTCAGGGGCCGTGGAGCTCGGTCTCCCATGCTTCGAACGGGGGCTCCACCCGGTACCCGGGGTCGCAGCGCTTACGGATCCACTGGGCGGCCCGGTACCGCGCGTCTCCGTCGTTGAGCGTCCGCCCGTGATCATCGACTTCGAGGACGTTGGAGAAGATCGCGAAGACCATCTCGAGGTCTGAGCCGAATTCGAGCAGGTGGGCACGGTAATCGATCCCGTCCAGCAGATCGACGTCCACTGTGCCGTTGCCCAGGAAGAAGGCGAAGAACCGGAGAGCGGCCCGCACGTCTGTCGAAAGGTGTGTCACGGGATCATCCTCCACGAGACCGGTGACAGGCAGGCAGATGGGGGCTCGGGCCGGCATCACAGCCGCTGTCCGGGCCCGATGACCGTGAGTCCCACCTGTTCGGCGATCCAGTGCGCGTACGGCTCGTTCGCCTGACGGCCGTCGAAGACGGCGCTGCGGACGTGGACGAGGACGGTGTGGTCGTCAGCGGGCTCGAGGTCACGCGTGCGGGTGTGGAGGAGGAGCGTCACCTCGGAGTGCTTGTGTTCGCCGCGAAAGCCGAGTTCGGGCGCGTCGGGCCAGCACAGCGTCTGCCAGTTGATCTCGCCCGTGTTCGGGCGGACCGCCGCGGCGAAGGCGTCCTCGATGGTTCCGACGGGCAGGTCGAGCAGCGAGCAATCCACCGGCAGCCGCCCTTCGTACGCCGACGGCCCGGCCGGCAGACCGGGCTCCTGGACGCCCACGACCAGCGGGGGCTGGTCCTCGAACGGCACCCCGTAGAACTCCCCGTACTCCTCCTGCCCGCGAAACCACGCCCCGGGCAACTCCTTCGCCACCCGCCGCACCTCGGCGAGGGAGGGGAGTTCCGCGTACACGGACACCTCGGAGTGCTCGCACCGGCCGAACTCCATGAGGCGGCGCGCGGTGCTCAGGGCGAGTGCGAGGTCGGGGGTACGGAACACGGGGTACGCGATGTCGTTGGACATGCCGCGACTGTGTCACGGCACGTCATTGCAGGTCATCGCATTTACGGCAGGCCCACCGGACGCTCCGCCGCCCGTCGCGCGTACCGGCAACCCGCCGGCCGGTCGCTGCCGTCAGGCGGTCGTTCATCGGATCGGCATGCCCCCATGCGGGCTGTTCACGACCATGGGCAGTGACCCGGCGGCAAGGTAGGAGTGATCCGGGAAGTACTCGATGTGCTGGTGCCCGCCGTCGTCCATCTCCGCAACCGACCGGAGCACGTCGCCGAGAACGGTCAGGCCCGCCTGGTCGCCCTCGATGACCAGAGCGCTCCGCTCCGAGTCGACTCGGATGAGGACGCCCGGGCCGCCGGTGCTCACCACCTCCACCGAAGTCAGGTCCGTGCCACCGAAGCTCGGTTCGGCCGAGGGGATGATCACCATGCCGCCCTTCCCCTCACCGAGGGCGAGAGCCAGGGCGACGAGGTCCGCCGCGCCACCGGAAACGTCCACCCCCTCGTCGTGGGAAAAGAACACAATCCTCATCCGCCGCACCCCCTTCTGCTCCCCGACACCAGACGCAACGATCAGAGCCGTTGCCCCCGGCCAACCGGGCTCCGCCGGCTCAAGGCGAGCCAGTACGGACGTTACTCACCGCTTGACGAACCCCTACGGACACCCCCGCCTGGAACGCGGCAGTCCGCTCCGACACCGGTCGACGCCTACGCCGCGCACGTACTGGTCCTGAGAGCGTCGTGGCCCTGTTCGCCCCGACAACCGCCCTCACCTCTCGATTCCTTGGCGTCGAGGGCGGGCCAGGAAGTTCTGCAAGGATGCGGCGATGCAGAACACGCCGGAGAACCCTTCGCTCCTACCTGCCCCCTGGTGGGTGCCCGACGGCGGCATGCACGCCTACGAGGTGGAACTGCATCGCGAGCTGTCCCCCGGGCACCCGCTGTACGGAGCGGAGGTCACCGCGGCGGCGCGATGCGAAGGGTGTGACGACGTCCTGTTCGGCATCGCGAACCGCCGCTTTCCCTGGGCCGTGGTTCACCTGACGTGGGCGGGCCGCGAAGAACGTGCACCCTGGCCGGTGACAACTCCGCTTGCGAGCCTGGCCGAGCTCCTCACCAAGTGGGTCGACCACGGTTGCAACGACGACGAGGCCTCATCTCCACCATCACGTTCGTAGCCGGCCGGCGAAGGCTGCCGCTGTCGTGGGGACGGTCTGCCGGGCGCCCGTCGGCGTCGGCATCGGCATCGCACCAAGGCCCGCCGGCGTAAGCCTTGTCCGCCGCGAGGTCGTCAGGCTTCCCGCGCGGCCCACCCGGGCCGCGCCGCGCCGTCGTTTCGTCCGGGGAAGGAGCGGACCGCCGATATCCGCTTGCGCACCGCCGTCACCTGGGACAACGTCGCCTGACACCTGACGAAGGCAGAGAAGATGACCACCCAGACCCACCCCGTCGACCACGAGCTCATCCAGGCCGCGGCGCACGTCGCCCGGACTCGCTGCCGGGGCGACAACCACACCATGGCAGCCGCGGCCCGCGCCCAGGACGGCCGGATCGTCACGGCGGTGAACGCCTACCACTTCACCGGTGGCCCCTGCGCCGAGCTCGTCCTCATCGGCGCCGCAGCTTCCCAGGGCGCGTACGAGCTCGACACGATCGTCGCCGTGGGCGACCGCGACCGAGGGGTCGTTCCCCCGTGCGGCCGGTGCCGCCAGGTCCTTCTCGACTACTTCCCCGCCCTCAAGGTCATCGTCGGCGAAGGCGACCGCCTCCGGACCGTCCTCATCACCGACTTGCTCCCCGAAACCTACGTCTGGGCCGATCACCAGCTCGACGCCGAGTAGACCGCGCCACGCATCGCCTCGGGCGATCCGGACCGGCCGGCAGCCTGTTCGTGCAACTGGTTGCTCGGTGAGCCTGGTCCGAGCGGCCGAACGGCCGAGTTGCCGGTCGGTGCTTTCTGGCCTGGTCGAGTACCGGGAACCGGAGCGCGATCAGCCCGTGCCGCACCGCAGCGACCAGCGAGCCCTGTACGACGCCCATCGTGACGGCGTTCCGGTGGTGGCTGGTCGCAGGGGGATGGACTCCCGTCACCCCCTCCGACCACTGGACGGACATCGAGGCGGTGCGGGGTGAAGAACGCCTGATCTGCGAGGCGAAGGGTCGCACCAGCGCGAAGGGCGTCGACGCAGACATCGCCGTGTTCGTCGTGTGCTGTGCATCGACGTGTACGAGGTGACGGACGACGACCAGGTGCACCCGCGCCTCGGGTGAGATGAACCCGTCGCCGCCAGGGCCGCCGATCGGTGCGCGATCCGGGCCGGATGCCCGACGGTTGGCGGCTGACCCGCTGGGGTGGGGGCCGTGAGGATGGTCGTCATGGAGCCCGGACTCGAAGCGTTCGTCCACTTCCTCACCGAAGCCCCTGCGTTGCGCCCCGCGCCCCGCCCGGTGAGTCGTACACGGCGAAATGCACGCGGACGGTTCCCCCTTGCGCACCCCTTGCCCTTGAGAGGACGGATGTCTTGAAGATCCGCTTGGTTTTCTGCGCGAGCGTGGCCGCGCTCACCGCTTGTGCGGCCCTGGCGGCCGCGGTTCCCGCGACCGCCGTGACGCGGGATACGGCGGCCGGCAGGACGAGCCCGTCGAGCGGCCTCGATCCCGCGGAGTTGAAGTCCGCCCTGGACGGCGTCCACGGAGCCGGGATTCCCGGGGTGTACGCCGAGGTGCGGGGTGCCGGCCGGACGTGGCGCGGTGCCTCCGGGGTCGCCGATGTGGCCACCGGGCGTCCCGTCAGCCCCGACATGCACCAGCGCGTCGGCAGCATCACCAAGACCTTCACCGCCGCCGCGATCATGCAGCAGGTCGAGCAGGGCCGGATCCGGCTCGACGCGCCGATCGGCCGCTATCTGCCGCAGTTGGTACCGGGAGAGCGCGGCCAGAAGATCACGGTCCGGATGCTGCTCAACAACACCAGCGGCATCCCCGACTACATCCGCTACGCCTTCCCCTCCCTGCAGGAGATGTCCCCCGCGAGCCTGGACGACAACCGGTTCAGGCGGTTCCGCCCGGCCGAGCTGATCGAGATGGGGCTCGCGGCGCCGCCCGCCGGCGAGCCCGGAGCCACTCCCGGGGTGTACTCCAACACCAACTTCCTGCTCCTCGGCCAACTCCTGGAGCACGTGACCGGCATGCCGGCCGAGGAGTACATCACCCGTAACGTCATCGAGCGCGCCGGGCTCCGGCACACCGGGTTCCCGACCGGGCCGCGTATCGAGGGACCTCACTCCCAGATGTACGAGGCGCTGTGGGGCCTGCTGGACCCGCCGCGCGACTACAGCGTCTACGACATGTCGTGGACGGGCACGGGGGCCGCCCTGGTGTCGACCATGGAGGATCTCAACCGCTTCTACGCCAAGCTGCTCGGCGGCAAGATCGTCAGCCGGTCGTCGCTGGCGCAGATGCAGCGCACCGTCCCGGTCATCGCCCTGGACGGATCGACCATCCAGTACGGCCTCGGCCTGCACAAGGTCACCGTCCCGGACTGCGGTACCTTCTGGGGCCACGACGGCACGGTCTGGGGAGCCGGAACGATCTCCCTGACCCGGGCCGACGGCAGGCGTCAGATGTCCGTCGCCGTCAACCTCCAGAGGTGGAGCGCGCCGGACTCCTCCGGGAAGCCGCAGCCCCACCCCATCGACGACGCGCTGAAGACGCTGTACCGGGAAGCGATGTGCGGCAGCTGAACCGGCCGGCACCGGCGGCCGCCCGCAGCCCGCCGCCCGCAGCCCGCAGCCCGCAGCCCGCAGCCCGGCGATCCGGGCCGATAATCCGAGTGCGCCGTTCGATCAGGCCGGGTGACACTGCGTCGATGAGTTCCCGAACCCTGCCCGCACCGTACGAAGAGGCCCTGCGCCACGTCGCGGAGAGATCGTCCGGACGTCCCGTGGATCCGGCTCTGCGCGTGACCCTCAACTTCCATCCGGACCGGCTGGTGCGGGGCGAGCCGATCCTGGATGCCCTGGCCGAGGACGGCTCGTACCGCTCGCAGTTCGTCACGGGCACGAGCAACGGTGGTCTGACCGCACACCCCGGCGGTGACCGGTGGCGCTGGGAGAGCCGGATCTTCGGCGGGGCGTACGACGAGGCACCCGCCGAGCAGCGACCGGTCTACGGGGCACTGGACTTCCGTCGCACATCCGTCGGCGCGGCTCCGCGGTTCGGCTCCGCCCACTTCCGGCTGACCGCCGAGACGCTCGCGCGGACCACGTTCTGCTATCCCGACAGCTTCCTGGAGCCGACGGCCTTCGGCGTCGCGGCCCGCATGCCGCTCATCGAGCTCGCCGAGGCCGACGATCAGGACGCGCTCGACGACTACATCGAGGCGCAGGTGCACGGTCCGGTCCGGCTGGACCGCGACGTGGAGGCCCTGGTCCTGGACCCCTGCTACCGCGGCACGCCCGTGGAGGCCTCGGCCCGGCGTCTCCCCTGCCCGGTCGAATGGCACCCCGGCTTCGGCCTCACCGTCGCGGAGCTCCGGCGGCATCCCGGCTACCGCGGGCAGGAGTACGTCGACCTCGGCGTCGAGCTCGCCACGGACGGACGGCTCGATCCCCGCGTCCTCGGGGACGCCGCCCGTGCGGGCCGCCACGACGAGCAGGCACTCAAGCGGGTGTGGCACTACGTGGCGCGCTTCGGGGCTCCCGCGGAGCGGGGCCACGCGCCGCGGCTTCCGCTGCTGTTCCTCGATGTCGACGGACCGCTCATCCCGTTCGGCGGGGCACAGCCGTATCCGACCTGCGCGGTGGCTCCCGAACCGCCCGGTGCCCCCGCGAATCCGCTCCTGACCAGGATCGATCCCGCGCTCGGGATCCGCCTGGCAGCCCTCCCGTGCGAGGTGGTCTGGGCGACGACGTGGATGGCCGACGCGAACGAGTACGTCGGCCCCCGCATCGGACTGCCGCACCTGCCGGTGGTGGTCTGGCCGGAGCCTTCCGACAACGAGGGCGAAGGCGAAGGCGAGGGCGAGGTCAAGGGCGGGCACGAGGTCGAGGACGAGCGGGCAGGGCTGCACTGGAAGACCCGCGCGCTCGTCGCGTGGGCCGCCGGGCGCCCGTTCGTCTGGGTCGACGACGAGGTCACCGACGCCGACCGGGCCTGGGTGGCCGCCCATCACCCCGGGCCCGCCCTGCTCCAGCGCGTCGATCCCCGACTCGGGCTGGCCGAAGGCGACTTCGCGGCCATCGGCCGGTGGCTCCGGCAACTGGCCTGACCCGACGCCGAAGTCCACGTACCGCCGGTTCCCCCGCGCCGCCCGCCCTTCCGCCTTCCGCCTACTGCCGGGGGTCCGGGGCCGTGGGGCTTGGGGACGTCGACAGGGTGGAGGGCTCGGGCGTTGACGCCTCGTCGGGGGACTCGGGCGCGGGGCGGCGGGCCCACAGGAGGGCTCCCGCCAGGAGTACGGCTCCTCCCAGCAGCCAGGGCAGCGGGCCTGCCGGCAGGGAGCCGACGATCAAGCCCGTGCCCGCCCCCATCAGTTGCATGGTGAGCGACTGGACGGACAGTGCGGTGGCCCGGCCCGAGCTGTCGACCCGTCGGTGCAGCAGGTCGTTCTCGCTCGGTCCCGCCGCGCCGAGGCCGAGGTAGACCAGGCCGTAGCCGATGGCCGCCAGGATCATGGAGCCCGCTCCCGTGGAGGCCGCGGTGGCGCCGAGCAGGAGCAGGCCGCTCCCGCTGATGCCGAGGCTCGCCATGACGGCGCGCTCGCCGCTTCCCGCGAGACGGGCGGTCAGCGGTGCGAGGTGGCTGCCGATGGCGGAGCAGACGAATCCGGCGCAGGCGAGTGCGGCGAACAGGACCGCGCCGGACCCCGACGAGCCGGTGACGGCCGCGGCACGGCCCGGTGTGAGGAGTTCGACCGCGGCCAGGGCGCTGCCGGCGGCCCCCGCGCTGAGCAGGATCCGGCGGACCATCGCATCGCGTCCGCCCAGGCGCAGTCCGTCCGCCACGGTTGCCGGGACGCCCCGCAGTACCTCGCGCAGGGTGGCCTTCGGCCGGGGCGGCTCCCGCAGCGCGGTCAGGACGTACAGCACGAACACGATCTCGACGGCCGCGCCGAGGAGCGGCGGTACCGACAGGGGCAGCACCAGTCCGGAGGTGGCTTCGCTCAGCCGGGCGCCGAGGCCGGGGCCGAGTCCGAGCAGCCAGGGCAGGGCGCCGCCGAGGAGGGTGCCGGTCGCGAGGGCGGCGGACGTCGCGGAGGAGCCGCGGGCCAGTCCGGTGCGCAGTTCGGTGTCGGGGCCGGAGTGCGCCTGGACGGTGTCCACGTACCAGGCTTCGGCCGGTCCGCTGGACAGCGCGCGGCCCGCTCCCACGAGGGCCATGCCGAGTCCGAGCACCCAGGCGGTGGTGCCCAGGCTCACGAGGGTGAGGGCGGTCAGGTTCAGTACTCCGGCGGCGGCCAGGACGGCACGGCGTCCCAGGACGTCGGACAGTCCTCCGGTGGGCAGTTCGAGCGCCGCCGCGGTGAGGGAGTGCGCGGCGAAGAAGCCCGCGATGGCGGTCATGGCCATGCCGCGCTCGGTGAACAGCAGGATCAGCGGGGCGATGCTCAGTCCCAGCGGGAGCCAGTACAGAACGCAGACCCTGACGTAGCGGCGGCGTGCGGTGGCTATGTCCAGCGGCCCGCTCATGACGCGTCCTCGGTTTCCGTGCCCGCGAGGGTTTCCGTGCCCGCGAGGGCTTCCGTGTCCACGGGGGCGGAGGTTTCCGGTTCCGCTCCGGGGGCGAGCGGGGCCAGGGGCAGTCCGGCGGTGAGGAGCACCACCCGCGCGGCGCGCGGGTCCCGGGCGTCACGGGTGGTCAGCTCGTCGAGCTTCCGGTCCAGGACTTCCCAGAGTTCGGCGAGCGACTCGGGGGTCAGACGGGGCATCAGGTCGCTGATTCCGGACGGTTCCACCCACTCCTGGCCGAGCCGGCCGCCGGCGAGGTCGGCCTCGTGGCGGACGAGCGAGGCCTCCAGGTGCTCGATCTGGGCCCTTCGCGACAGACCGACCCAGGCGCGGCTGCCCGGGGAGGCCTCCATGGCCTTGTTGTTCCAGGAGGTCACGGAGTGCACCGCCTGCCAGCGGCGTTCCCGCCCGTCGCGGCTGCCGGCCTCGGCGACGAACGCGTACTTCGCCAGGACCCGCAGGTGGTAGCTGGTGGAAGCGGAGGACTCCCCGGTCCTGACCGCGAGTTCGCTCGCGGTGGCCGGGCCGTCCTGTCGCAGCATGCCGAGCAGCCGGATGCGCAGGGGGTGCGTGAGGGCCTTCAGGGCCGCCGCGTCCTGCTCGGGATCGAGTACGCGCTTGCGTTCTTCACTGACCATGAGGGGAGGTTAGGACACCCCGACAGGTTTCCA
The DNA here is from genome assembly GCF_053609185.1 of Streptomyces sp. NPDC054956. Classification (NCBI taxonomy): domain Bacteria; kingdom Bacillati; phylum Actinomycetota; class Actinomycetes; order Kitasatosporales; family Streptomycetaceae; genus Streptomyces; species Streptomyces sp. NPDC054956. The sequence goes on from NZ_JBSGXB010000217.1 coordinate 10,806, forward strand.
AAAGTATTTTTGCAGAAGTTCTTTGGGAAACTCTCACCACCCCTCAGGTACGTCGGCCCGCGCGCCCGGTGGAGAATTCGGTCGCCACGCCGGCACGGCACGCGCTGTGATGGCTCCGACCGTCCGCCGCGCGGAGGGGGCCGGACGCAGAAGCGGCTCCCCGAACGCGGCACAGAGGCCGAACCCATGAAATCGGAGGCACCATGGAACACGCCGAACCCCTCAGCGGCGACGAGATCGACGCGATCGAGAAGCGCTGCGCGAACGCCAGCCCGGGCGCCTGGCAGGCCTTCGTCGAAGGCCGTGACCACTGGGGCGGGGACGATTTCATCCGGATCGGCGGGCTCGACGACAGCGAGCCCGACATGTACGTCTCACGGTCCACCGACCGGGGACTCACTCCCGCCGACGACCACGACCTCGACTTCATCGCGCATGCGCGGCAGGACATTCCGCGTCTCGTCGCCGAGATCAGACGCCTGCGGAGCGGCGAGCGGCGCTGAACAGAGTCCCGAAGGGGCGGCGCCCTTGTCAACCTTTTCGGTTAGGAAACCTTCCGATTGGGGTCGCCAACTTCCAGTTGGTCCAGACCTGTTGACGGAGGCCCTTCCGGAGGATTAGGTTCCCGGCCACGGAGCGGTCACGAAGCCAACTCCCCCTACCCGACCCGGCGTACGGCCCCGTGGCGGGCCCTTATCCCGCCATGCCCTCCCCACGTTCTCCGCGGGCCGCACGCCTCCGCGCTTCGCGCTCCATGCCGTCCCCCCATTCCACTGGAGGCACTTCCTTGCGCACCCCCACCCGAACCCGTGCCCGTCTGGCCTGCGGCCTCGGTGCCACCCTGCTCGGCGCCGCAGCCGTGTTGACCTCTCCCGGTGCGGCGTTCGGCGCCAACCTGCTCACGAACGGCGACTTCGAGGCCGGAACCACGGCCGGCTGGTCCTGCACCGGGGGCCTGGGCTCCGTGGTCGGCTCCCCCGTGCACGGCGGGAGCAAGGCACTCGCCGGGGCCGCCAGCGCCTCCGACAACGCGAAGTGCACGCAGACCGTCGCGGTACGGCCCAACACCACGTACACGCTCTCCGCGTGGGTCCGCGGCAGCTACGTCTACCTCGGGGTCACCGGCGGATCCTCCACCTGGACCCCCTCGGCGGACTCCTACTCGAAGCTGACCGTCAGCTTCACCACCGGCGCCTCCCAGACCAGCGCCGAGGTCTACCTCAACGGCTGGTACGGCCAGGGCACTTACTACGCCGACGACGTCACCCTCGACGGCCCCGGCGGCACCGCCGACACCCAGGCCCCCAGCACGCCCGGCAGCCTCACCTCCACCGGCAAGACCTCCACCACCGCATCCCTGTCCTGGACCGCCTCCACCGACAACGTGGGCGTGACCGGCTACGACATCTACCAGGGCGGCAACAAGGTCTCCACCTCGACCTCGCCGAGCGCCACCGTGACCGGCCTGACCCCCAACACCGCGTACGCCTTCTCCGTCCGCGCCCGCGACCTCGCCGGGAACACCTCGCCCGCCTCCAACACCGTCAACGTCACCACCGACAACGGGACGACGCCGACCGGCTTCAAGCAGGCCGCGCCCTACCTCTACCTCGGCTGGGGCAACCCGCCGAGCGCGACGGCCGTGATGAACGCGACCGGCGCGAAGTGGTTCACCATGGCGTTCATCCTCTCCTCCGGCGGCTGCGAACCGTCCTGGGACGGTCAGCGCCCGCTGACCGGCGGCGTGGACCAGAGCACCATCGCCTCGATCCGCGCGGCGGGCGGCGACATCGTCCCCTCCATCGGCGGCTGGCAGGGCAATAAGCTCGGCCCCAACTGCTCCACCCCCGAGGCCCTGGCCGGCGCCTACCAGAAGGTCATCGACGCCTACGGCCTCAAGGCCATCGACGTGGACATCGAGAACACGGACGAGTTCGAGAACGCGGTGGTCCAGGACCGCATCCTCGGGGCCCTCAAGATCGTCAAGCAGAACAACCCGGGCCTGCGGACCATCCTGACCTTCGGCACCAGCACCAGCGGCCCGACCAGCTGGGGCAACCGCCTGATAGACCAGTCGAAGGCGCTGAACGCCGGCATCGACGTCTTCACGATCATGCCGTTCGACTTCGGCAACGCCTCGACCGACATGTACGCCAGCACGGTCAGCGCGACCGAGGGGCTCAAGACCAAGCTCAAGTCCACCTTCGGGTGGGACGACGCGACCGCCTACGCCCACATCGGCATCTCCGGCATGAACGGCATCAGCGACACCCAGGAGACCACCACCGTCCAGAACTGGACCGACATCCGCAACTGGGCGAACTCGCACCACATCGCGCGCCTCGCCTTCTGGTCGGTGAACCGCGACCGCGGCTGCCCCGGTGGCGGCCTGCAGGAGACCTGCTCCGGCATCGCCCAGAGCGACTGGCAGTTCACCTCCATCACGACCGGCTTCACCGGCTGACCCACCCCTCCACACC
>NZ_JBSGXB010000218.1:0-13258 GCF_053609185.1 Streptomyces sp. NPDC054956
GGGCTGGAGGAGCTGGCCGGGCTCCGCGCGGCCGCCGCGGGGCCCCCGGACCCGCTCGTCACGGAGATCGTGGCCCGGCTGCGCGCCGGGCAGGGCGTGGCCGCCGTCGCGGGGGCCGTCGGACTCGGGGAGCGGCAGCTGCACCGGCGCTCGCTCGACGCCTTCGGGTACGGACCGCGCACCCTGGGCCGCATCCTGCGGCTCCGCCGAGCCCTCGCACTCACGAGGCGCGGCCTCCCGCCCGCGCAGGCGGCCCAGGCGGCGGGCTACGCCGACCAGGCCCACTACACCCGCGAGGCGCGCGCCCTGGCGGGGACGACGCCGGGGGCCTACGCGGCCGGGGCGAACAGGGAGACCCCGGAGCCGTCCGGGTCGAGGACCACGGCGTAGCGCTGCCCCCAGAAGGCGTCCCAGGGCTTCAGGTGGCCGGTGTACCCGGCCTCGGTCAGCTCCGCGTACAGGGAGTCCACCTCGGCGGGGGAGCCGCACAGGAACGCGAGCCCCACCCGGCCGTCGCCCGGGGGCCGGGTCCAGGCCGGGTCGAAGGAGCGGATGACCTCCTCCGTGTCCCAGCCGATCCGCAGACCGCCCGGCAGGGCGGCCTCGACGTGCGGTTCGGAGTCGGCCCCGGCCGGGAGGTCGAAGCCGAGACGGCGGTAGAAGGCGAGCGAGGCGGCCATGTCGGAGACGACGATGCCGATCATGTCGAGTCGGGGAGTCATGAGGTCACCCTAGGAGCGCCCCGGGCCGCCGGTCTTGAACGAATCGGACACCCGGCCGGTGTCACCCCGGCCGGTGTCGTCCCGGCCGGTGTCGCCCCGGCGCTCGGCGCTCCCGGTCACTCGGTGTCCTCCTCCGGCGGCAGGTGCCGGTAGACCGTGGCCCGGGAGACGCCGAGTCTCGCGGCGATCGCGGTCGCCCCGCTGCCCGCCGCGTGCATCCGGCGGGCCGCCTCGACCATGGCCGGGCTCATCGCCACGGGCCGCCCGCGCCGGCCCCCGGGCACGGGCCGCCCGGCCGGGGCCGGCGGTTCGGCCGGGCCGTCCAGCAGCCGTCGTACGCCGTCCAGGACGGCCGCGCGCAGCTCGGGGAGCGGGGCGTCCGCGAAGAGCACCACCGGATCGGAGAGCATCGCGATGGCCTGGGCGGCCCGCACCCGCTCCGCGAACCCCGGATCCTCCCCCGCCACCAGGGACTTGGCCCGGAGCATGGCGTCGCGCAGCCGGGCGGAGGCCGGACCGGGAGTGGCCAGGGCCATGTCCTGGAGGTTCAGGCGGAGCAGGTGGCGGTGCCCCAGCCATACGTCGAGCACGCCCTCGATCGCGGCCCACCGGGCCGCGGCCGGGGCGGCGGCCGCCGCGCGGGACAGGGCCGCCGCCAGATCGCGGAGCATCGGCTCGACGAGGGCGCCGAGGATGTCGGCCTTGCCGGGGAAGTGGTAGAGCACCGCCGGCTTCGAGACGCCCACCCGTTCGGCGATCTCCCGCAGCGAGGTCTCGTGGAAGCCGTGGACTCCGAACAGCTCCATGGACACCCGCAGGATCCGCTTTCGGGTATCGGGGGCCGTCTCGATAATCGACTCATTATGCGACGCGGCGGGGGCGATTCGCGTCTCGTAAATCGTCGCAGAATCTGCGGTTTCGCGGTTCTCCATGAGGAACACCTTAGTGCCTTGCCTGACTTGGAGACAGGGCCTTACGGTCGGCCCTGACCGACGGTAAGTCGAGGCCGGGATTGGAAGTCCACACGGTCCGACAGGACGCGGACGGGGCCGACGTGACCTTCCGTCACGGGCCGCCGCGCCGCTGGTGCCGGCGACCCGCACCGGGATCGTGGCCCGGCACCTCGCCTCCCGGGTGCGGGGAGCGGCCGGAGCCCTGTGCGGGAGGCGGCCCGTAAAAGGCCGCCCGTAAAAGAAGTGGCGCGCGTCTGAACGGTCTTGTTACGGTGGGGCCGTTCCCGCCGAGCGGCGCGGAACCGCTCGTCAGTACGTGCGTACGACCCGGAGGTGAGTTCATTGATGACTGTCATGGCGCAGGGCGCTGCCCGCACTCAGAAGACCATCAGTGTCACTTCCGTGGTCTCCGGCTGACCTCACACTTCTCCCGCGCCGTAGCGGCGCGCTCCGCCGGGGCCACCCTGTGAAGGGTTTCCCTTGTCTTTTTCTTCTTTCCCGCAGGCCTCGCTCTCGCACGCCCTCAGCCCCTACGGCTGGGACGACGCATGGGCGGACGAATTCACCCCGTACACCGAGCAGGGCCTCGTGCCCGGCCGGGTGGTACGGGTGGACCGCGGCCAGTGCGACGTCATGACGGCGGACGGCATCGTCCGCGCCGACACCGCCTTCGTCACCCCGCACGACCCGCTCCGGGTCATCTGCACCGGTGACTGGGCGGTGGTGGAGGCGCACGGCAATCCGCGCTACGTCAAGACGTACCTGCCGCGCCGGACCGCGTTCGTGCGGTCCACCTCCTCACAGCGGTCCGAGGGCCAGATCCTCGCCGCGAACGTCGACCACGCGATCATCGCGGTGTCGCTGGCCGTCGAACTGGACCTCGGCCGCATCGAGCGGTTCCTCGCGCTCGCCTGGGAATCGGGGGCGCAGCCGCTCGTCGTCCTGACCAAGGCGGACCTCGTCCCGGACCCGGTCACCCTCGGGCACCTCGTCGAGGACGTCGAGACGACGGCGCCCGGTGTCCAGGTCCTCACCGTCTCCTCGATGACCGGGGAGGGCACGGACGTGCTCGCCGCGGTGGTCGGCGGCGGTACGAGCGTGCTCCTCGGGATCTCCGGCGCGGGCAAGTCCACGCTGGCCAACGCCCTGCTCGGGCAGGACGTGATGGAGGTCCAGGCGACGCGCGACGTCGACGGCAAGGGCCGCCACACGACCACGACGCGCAACCTGCTGGCGCTGCCGGGCGGGGGCGTGCTCATCGACACCCCCGGGCTGCGCGGCGTCGGGCTCTTCGACGCCGAGACCGGCGTCGGGCAGGTCTTCTCGGAGATCGAGGACTACGCCCGCCAGTGCCGGTTCCACGACTGCGCCCATGAGGCGGAGCCGGGGTGCGCGGTGGCGGCGGCGGTGGCCTGCGGCGAGCTGCCGGAGCGGCGGCTGGAGAGCTACCGCAAGCTGCTGCGGGAGAACCAGCGGATCGTCGCCAAGACGGACGCGAGGCTCCGCTCGGAGCTGAGGCGCGACTGGCGGCTCCGGTCGGCGGAGGGCCGCGCGAACTACGCGGCCAAGCGCACCGGCCGGGCCTGACGACCCGAACGCCGGCGGGGCCGGCCGGAACGCCGGCGCGGCCTGACCCGAAACGTCGGCGGGGCTGCGATCGCGGCCCCGCCGACGGCCGTTCCTCATCGAATCCCGGTGGCCGCCCCTGACGACGCGACCGTGCCGTAGGCCCGGAGGGCGTCGGCGGGGTCGCCGGGGCGGCCTCGCAGAGTGGCGTCCAGAAAGGCGAGGGTGGCCGCGGCGACGAGGCGCGGGCTCTCGGTGCGGCCCAGGGTGCCGACGATCGAGGGCACCGGCGGCAGGTAGAGCGGGCCGTCCGTGAAGGTGAGGTGCCCGGCGCCGGGGACGGTGAGCCGGTAGCTCGTCGCGGTGTTCTGCTCGAGGGCCTCGGTGAGCCGGGGCAGGTAGCGCGGGTCGGTGCCGGCGGTGATCTCCTGGGTGAGTGCGAGCGCCGGCTGCCCGAGGGCGGGCATGGTGGGGCCGTGGGGGTAGCCGTCCAGGTCCACGACGGCGTCGAACCGGCGGTCCTGCCGGGCCGCCTGCAGGGCGGCCGCTCCGCCCAGGGAGTGGCCGGCCGCCGCGGCGCGGCCGGTGTCCAGCCGTCCGGTCAGCGGGTCGGCACCCTCACCGCGGTCCAGCCGCTCCAGCCGGGTGAGGACGAAGCCGAGGTCGGCGGCCCGGACGGCGGTCCAGCCGGCGGCCAGCTCCTCGTCCCTGTCGCGGTCCCCGGAGGAGGCGGTGGTGGCGCGGATCGTGCGGCCGTCGTCGAGAACGACGACGCTGGAGTCGTACGGGTGGTCGAGGGCGGCGACCAGATAGCCGTGGCCGGCCAGCTCCTCGGCCCAGGCGGTGTTCTGGGACCGCACCCCGCCCGACCCCGGGGAGAAGAGGACGACCGGGAACCGCCCTCCCCCGTCGGCCACCGGGGCGTCGGCGACCGCGCGGCTGCGGGCCCTCGGGACGCCGTCGACCAGGAAACCGGGCAGGCCGACCCCGCCGGCCAGAGCCTCGGAGACGGTCCGCGCCTCGCCCTCCGTGCGTCCCAGGTACTGGGCTCGGGGGACGCCCGCAGAGCTCTTCCGCGCCGGGTACCAGAGCTGGACCACGACCGTGCGCCGGTCGTCCGGATCGGCGGTGAAGCCCTCGGGGCGCAGCGGGTCGGTCCACTGCACCACCCGGGTGCCGACCGCGAAGGCGCCCGTCGGCTCGGGGAAGACGGGCACGGGGAACGCCCAGGCGGCCACCGGGCCGGTGGCGATCAGGCCGGCGCAGGCCAGCGATCCCGGCAGGGCCAGCCACCAGCGGGCCCGCCGCGCCGGCCGGCCGGCACCGCGCCGCAGCAGGGGCGGGAGGGCGAACGCCGAGGCGACGGCGGCGCCGGCCAGGACCGGCAGCAGCTGCCAGCGGATCCCCACGATGCCCAGCACGATCGCCGACGGTACGAGGACCGCCCCCGCCGCGACGGTGACGGGCCGGCGGGCGGCCGGGGGGAGCCAGCGCGCCACCAGCAGCGCGACGGCGCCCAGCAGGACGAGGACTTCCGGAAGGGACAGGAACAGCCCCGGGATGGTTTCGGTCACCCGGCCATGCTCGGCGCGGGCCTGCGCCGCCACATCGGCCCCGGGTCGCCGCCGACCGCGACCGGAGTGGCAACCGGGCACCCCGGACCGGCGGCCGGCTTGCGACCGTGGGAGGTGGCGGTCTCCTCCTGTGGTCGTACGCCGGCGCATCGCGCTCCGACGCCGGGCTCATGTGCGGCGCGGACCCGCCGCCTAGGCTGCGGCTGTACGCGGTGGCGGCCCCGGCCGGGACGCCCCGACGGCCGATCGGCAAAGAGGTGTGACGGTGCGCCACCGGGACCGGGTACCGCCCCTGGTGTGGGACTCGGTACTGCCGGCGCTGCTCCTGCTCAACGCCGTGACCACGTACCCGGCCCGGGAGCTGCCGGTGGCGGCGGCGCTCACCGCCGCCCTGGCACTGCCCCTGGTGTGGCGGCGCCGGGCCCCGCTCGCGGTGTTCGCCGCCGTGGTGGCCGCGGCCTTCGTCCAGTGGCTGGCGGACCTGCAACTGCCCGCGGACATCGCGCTGCTGATGGCCCTGTACACGGCGGCCGCGCACACGGGCCGGCGCGGCACGCTGCTCGCCGCCGCCGTCGTGGAGGTCGGGGCCGTACTGGCCTGCCTGCGCTGGGCATCGGACGGCGCGTTCCTGACCCCCTTCGTCGCGCTCTCCGCGACGGTGGTCGCCGCCGCCGTCCTCGGGGTGAACGTGCGGACCGGCCGGGCCTACCTCGCCGCCGTGCGGGAACGGGCCGATCGGCTGGCGCTGCACCAGGAGCAGCGGGCGCTGCTGGCCGTCGCCGAGGAGCGGGCCCGTATCACCCGCGAGATGCACGACATCGTCACCCACAACCTGTCCGTCATGGTCGCGCTCACCGACGCCGCCGTCCACGCGCAGCACAGGTCCCCGGGCCGGGCCACCGCCGCGATGCTGCAGGTCTCCGAGACGGGCCGCCAGGCCCTCACCGACATGCGGCGCTCGTTGGGCGTCCTGCGGGCCGACGAGCCGGACGCCGAGCGCCACCCGCCGCCCGGCATCGCCCAGCTGGAGGCGCTCGCCGACCAGATGGCCGCCGCCGGGCTGCCGACCGGCCTGGAGGTCCGCGGCGGCCACGCCCATGTGCCGGCCACCGCACAACTCACCGTCTACCGCCTGGTGCAGGAAGCGTTGACCAACACCCTCAAACACACTCCCGCCGGCACCCGCGCGAAGGTCCTCGTCGCGTGCTCGGCCGGGAGCGTCGGCGTGGAGGTCACCGACAGCGGCCCCCGGCCGGAGCCTGCCGCCGCCGCACCGTCCGGCCACGGCATCCCCGGCATGCGCGAGCGCGCGGCCGCCTACGGGGGGACGCTGCGGGCCGGACCGCTCCCGGGCGGCGGCTGGGGCGTGCGGACCCGGCTCCTGCTGGGCAGCGGCGGGGCGGGCACCGCATGACGATCCGCATCGTGATCGCCGACGACGAGGCGCTGCTCCGGATGGCCTTCGGCACGGTCCTGGAGGCCCAGCCCGACATGGCGCCGGTCGGCGAGGCCGCGGACGGCGCCCAGGCCGTCCGCCTCGCCCGGGAGCTGCGGCCCGACGTCGTACTGATGGACGTCCGGATGCCCGGGACGGACGGGATCGAGGCGACCCGGCAGGTCGTCGCGTGCTCCCCGGCGAGCAGGGTGCTGATCCTGACCACCTTCGACCTGGACGCGTACGCCTTCGCCGCCCTCGCCGCCGGGGCCTCGGGCTTCCTGCTGAAGAACACCCGGCCCGAGGAGCTGCTCACCGCGATCCGCAACGTCGCGGCGGGCGACGCGGTGCTCTCCCCGCGGATCACCCGGCGCCTGCTGGAGGACTTCCGTCCGCAGCTGGCCGCCGGGGGCACCGCCGCCCGCGACGAACGGCTGGACCGGCTCAGCGCCCGGGAGCGCGAGGTGCTCGTCGAGGTCGGTCGCGGCCTGTCCAACGCCGAGATCGCGGCCGCCCTGTACCTCGCGGAGGCGACCGTGAAGTCCCATCTGGGGCGGATCCTGCTCAAACTGGAACTCCGCGACCGCATCCAGGCCGTGGTCTTCGCCCACGAGAACCGCCTGCTCCCCCCGGCCTGACACCGGCCCGGCGCCGCGACCCCGTGAACCTTGACGGCCTAGGCGTCCAGGCCCCAGGCCAGGACCCGGTCCGGATGGATGCGGATGACCTCCGGGCTGAAGTGGGGGCCCAGGGTGTGGGGGCCGACCTCCAGGGTGGCGTGGCCGCGGATCTCGATGCCGCGGACCTTCCACGGGCGGGTGCTCACCAGGTCGTCCACGACCAGGGACAGCCGGGGGTTCCCGGCGAGGTTGCGCCACTTCTTGGTCCTGCCCATCGCCAGCCCGCCCACCAGGATCGTGCCGTCGTCCTGCGGGAAGAACCCCACCGGGTTCGCCTGCGGCTGCCCGGCGGCGTCCACCGTCGCCAGCCGGCCCAGGTGCTGCGAGCGCAGGTATGCCAGCTCCGGTTCGCTGAAACCCTTGAAACCCTTGTCCGCCACATCTGCCGAGTCCGTCATGGGGGAGACGATCGCAGCCCGCGCAGCCCACCGCATCGGGCCGCGGACCTACGCCCAACGGCCCGGCCGCACGGGCGGCGCCGCCGCTACGCCCACAGCAGCGTGCCCACCCACGCCCCCACCACCATCAGGCACGCCAGCAGCTCCACCAGCACGCTCGTGCCCACCGCCCGCATCACGGCCCGGACCGACGCCCAGGCCTCGCCGTGGGTGCCCAGGCGGCGGCGCTCGCAGAGGTAGATGCCGCCCACGAAGCCCGGGACCGTTCCGATCACCGGGAGCAGCACGAAGCCCAGTACCGCCCCCAGGGCCGCGAGGACCACCATCCGGCGGGTGACGCCCACGCCCCGGAGCCGGCGCGGGGGCAGCTGCCACTTCACCACCTGCACCACCAGCAGCAGCGCGGTCGCCCCGACCAGCAGGCCCCACGCCGCCGACGACTGATCGTGCAGCGCCCACCACAGGATTCCGGCCCACACCAGCAGGGTTCCCGGAGCGCCCGGGACCATGACCCCGACCAGCCCGAACAGCAGCACCATCCCCACCAGGAGGAGCTGGGGCAGCTGAGGCAGATCCATCTGCTCAGCGTGCCCGACCCGGTGCTACCGGGCCACCCAGCCCCGCTCGTACGCGTGCCAGCCCAACTGGAGCCGGGTCGTGACCCCGGACAGCTCCATCAGCCCCTTGACCCGGCGCTGCACCGTCCGCAGCCCGAGGTCCAGGTGCTTCGCCACGCTCGCGTCCGTCATCCCGGCCAGGAGCAGCGAGAGGATCTCCAGGTCCGTGGTGTCCGGGCCGCCGTCCCCCTCCTCCGGGGCCCCGGAGGAGCCCAGCCGCAGCGGCAGCGACTCCCGCCAGACCGCCTCGAAGAGGCCCATCAGCGATTCCAGCAGCCCCGACGCGTGCACCACCAGCGCCGCCGGCTCCGCGCCGCGCGCCGTCAGCGGCACCATGGCCAGCGCCCGGTCCGCGATCACCAGTTTGGTCGGCACCTGGCCCGTCACCCGGATGTGCTCGCCGCGCGCCAGCGCCGTCGACGCCTCGCGGATGCCGCTCGGCAGGGCCAGTACCTCCCGCTCGATGACCACCCGGTAGGCGACGCCCCGTACCGAGGCCCGCTCCTCCGCCTCGTTCTCCGTCCCCGTCACCACCTGGGGCCGGCCGGTCACCAGCGCGCACACCTCCTCCGCCGCGCCCAGCTGGAGCTGGTGGAAGCGATGGGCCACCGCGCTCGCACCCGTCACCACCTCCACCAGGTCGTGCACGGCCGGCTCCGCGGCCTCCGCCCGGTACTCCTGCGCGAGCAGCGCCGCCGCCAGCTCCGCCTGTTCCAGCTCGTGCCGCTGCTGGGTGAGCAGCGCCCCGAGCGCCACGCCGGGCGGTGCCGCCACCCACCGGCCGGGCCGCGCGGAGGACTGGGCGGCCAGGCCCTGGCGTTCCAGGTGCCGCAGGGCCCGTTCGGTCTGCTGCACCGGCAGCGTCAGCCGGTGCGCGAGATCGGGTACCTCCGCGGCCCCCAGCGCGACCAGCGCGCGGTACGCCGACTCCTGCCCCTCGTCGAGGCCTATCGCACCCAGCATCCGGTACCACCCCACCCTCTCCACGGCGTTCCCTGGCGGGAAGCGGCCACGGCGCAAACCCGCCGCGGACATCATCGCCGCACCTCCCGCCTCTCTGCCAAGGTGACGCCACCGCAGCACCAACATCCGCTGGCCAGAAGCCATTTACGCGGCGGTTTCGCCGTGCAATGCAGTAGTTGGCCGGAATTCATCTGGGGAGAGCGATGCGTCCGATATCGCGTACGGCACTGGGAGCGGCCATCGCGGCCGTCCTGGCCGTCAGCGCCGTGGGCCCGTCCACGGCACAGCCGAGCGACGGAGCGTCCGGGACGGCGGGCAGACCCCTCACGGGCAGCGGGGCGGCGGGGCAGCAGCCCACCGCGCCCGTCACGGTGACCCTGGTCACCGGTGACCGCGTCCTGGTCTCCACCGACGCGCAGGGACGGGGCGCCGCCACCGCGATGCCCCGCGCGGACGGCTCGCAGCCGATCGTGCAGACCCGCCAGTCGGGCAAGGACCTGTACGTCTATCCCGAGAGCGCCGTCGCCGCCCTCGCCGCGGGCAAGGTCGACGAGGAACTTTTCAACGTCACCGGCCTGATCCGGCAGGGCTACGACGACGCGCACGCCAAGAAGCTCCCGCTCATCGCGGTCTACGAGGCCTCGGCGAGCCTGGCGCGCAGCGCCCCGGCGGTGCCGCGCGGAGCCGAGCGCTCGCTCGTCCTCGACTCCATCGGCGGCGTCGCGCTCGCCGCCGACAAGGAGAAGGCCGCCGACTTCTGGTCGGACGTCACCGGAAGCGGGATCAACCCGCACGCGCGGTCCGCCGCCTCCGCCCCGCTGAAGAAGCTGTGGCTGGACGGCAAGGTCCAGGCGAACCTGGAGCGTTCCACCAAGCAGGTGAACGCGACCGCCGCCTGGGCCGCCGGCTTCGACGGCACGGGCACCAAGGTCGCCGTCCTCGACACCGGCACCGACCTCCAGCACCCCGACCTCAAGGGCCGGGTCGCCGAGGCGAAGAACTTCACCGACTCGGACACCGCCGAGGACCGCCAGGGCCACGGCACCCACACCATCTCCACCGTCGGCGGCTCCGGAGCCGAGAGCGGCGGCGCGAAGAAGGGCGTCGCCCCCGGCGCCCAACTGATCAGCGGCAAGGTCCTCAACGACTCCGGCTACGGCCTGGACTCGTGGATCATCGCGGGCATGCAGTGGGCCGTCGACAGCAAGGCCGACGTGGTCTCCATGAGTCTGGGAGACCCCTCCCAGCTCTCCTGCGACGACCCGATGGCCGCCGCCACCGAGGCGCTGGCCAAGAGCAGCAACACCCTCTTCGTCATCGCCGCCGGCAACTCCGGCCCCGGCAACAACACCGTCTCGTCCCCCGGTTGCGCGCCCAGCGTGCTGACCGTCGGCGCCGTCGACCGCGACGACAAGACCGCCATTTTCTCCAGCCGCGGCCCGGCCGGTCTGCAGCACACCCTCAAGCCCGAGATCGCCGCCCCCGGCGTCGGGATCTCCGCCGCCGCGATGGGCGGCCGCGGGGTGTACGCGTACCAGTCCATGTCCGGCACCTCGATGGCCACCCCGCACGTCGCGGGCGCCGCCGCCGTCGTCAAGCAGCGCCACCCCGACTGGACCGCGCAGCAGATCAAGGCCGCGCTCGTCGGTTCCGCCAACACCGCGATCCCGGGCGACGTACGGGAGACCGGCGGCGGCCGGCTCGACGTCAAGGCGGCCATCGACACCACGGTCGTCGGAGCCCCCTCGCTCCAGGGCGGCGCGTACGACTGGCCGCAGGACCGCAGCGACCGCACCGGCGTCGAGGTCCCGTACACCAACCTGGGCACCAAGCCCGTCACGCTCAGCCTCTCCGTCGAGAAGGTCACCGGCAACGACGGCTCCGCCGTCCGGAGCCAGGTCGCCCGGCTGGACAAGCGCACCGTGACCGTCCCGGCCGGCGCCACCGTCAAGGTGCCGCTCGCCCTGGACCCCTCCGCGAAGCTGGAGCGCTCCCAGTACGGGGACGTCGCCGGCCGCGTCGTCGCCACGGCGAACGGCGTGCACGTCTCCACGCCCTTCTCGCTCTACGTGGAGCCCGAGACGGTCACCCTGCGCGTCAAGCTCCTCGACCGCGCCGGCAAGCCGGCCGCCGGCCCGTCCTCCCTGGACGTGATCGGCACCGACGACGCCACCGGTGAGCGCCGCTTCAACGACGGCTCCGCCGACCAGGTCTACCGGGTCCGCCCGGGTTCGTACTTCCTCTCCGCCTTCGTCGGCACCCCCGACGCCGGCGAGAACCCGTCGATGTACGACTCGATGACCTACCTCGGCCGTCCGCAGACGGAGATCAAGAAGGACACGGTGATCGTGCTGGACGCCCGCAAGGCGGCCCGGCTGAGCATCGAGACCGACCGGCCCACCGAGGCCCGCGGCACCACCCTCGCCTTCTCCCGCTCCTGGGGCGAGGCCTGGCAGCACGCCGGCACCGCCATGGGCGGTCGCACCATCCGCGGCTACTACGCCTCCGTCGAGGGCAGGGCGAAGGACGGCGCGTACGAGTTCGGCAGCTACTGGCGGGCGGCCGCGCCGCTGCTCTCCGAGCTGAAGGCCAAGGGCGGCCCCGTGCTGCACCCGATCACCGCCTCCACGGGCAGCGACAACCTCGACGGCACCGGCAGCGCGCCGCTCGTCAACGCCGGCACCGGCACCCCCGAGGAGCTCGCGGCCGTCGCCGCGAAGGACGCGATCGTGCTGGTCAAGGTGGAGGACGGCGCGCTCTACAAGATCGCGGCCGACGCGAAGGCGGCCGGCGCCAAGGCCGTCCTCGCCCACCGCGACGCACCCGGCCGCTGGCAGGGCTTCACCGGCTACGCCGGCGGCTCGCTCCCGGCCATGTCCATCGAGGCCGGCGAGGGACAGGCTCTGCTGGCCGCGCTGGCCACGGGGCCGGTCACGCTGAGCTGGAAGGGCAGCGCGAAGAGCCCGTACGTCTACAACCTCGCCCAGATCGAGAAGGGGCAGGTCCACGGCGACCGCACCTACCGGGTGCGCGACCGCGACCTCGGCACCGTCGAATCGGCCTACCAGTCGATGGGCGTCGCGGGCGACTTCGTCGACGTGACCGGCGCCTACCGCCCGCTCGGCAACGCCGTGTACTTCGGCAGCCTCGACACCGTCGCGGTACCGGGCAAGCGCACCGAGTTCTACTCCGCCGGGGACACGGCCTGGGACCACCTGGTCTCCAGCAGCTTCCCGTGGGGCGAGTTCATGACCGACCAGCACCGCACCTACAAGGCCGGCTCCAAGCGGTCCGAGAGCTGGTACGACGGGGTCATCGGCCCGGTCGCGCCGCGCGACCGGGAGGGCAAGGAACTGCTGGCCGCCGAACGGCAGGGCAACCTGATCGGCTTCGCCTCCGCGATGTGGGGCGACAGCGGGCACTACGCCCAGCAGGGCGGCTTCGGCGACCTCGGCAACGTCTCGCTCAAGCGCAACGGCGAGTCGCTGGGCGACAGCGGCTACCCGTCCGGCGTCTTCGAGGTCCCGGCCGACGAGGCCGTGTACGAACTGACCCAGCAACTGGAGAAGTTCGGCCAGCCGGCCCGGACCTGGCAGCGCTCCCAGGCGATCCAGACCTCCTGGACCTTCCGCTCGAAGCTGGACGCCGCGCAGTACTCGCAGGCCCTGCCGATCATCTTCCCGCGGATCTCCGCTCCGGTGGACGGCATGAAGACGCTGGCCGCGACCGACGGCCAGAGGATCGGCCTCACGGTCAGCGGGCACGCGGGCTACGCGCCCGGCGCGCTCAAGTCCGCCAGGCTGTCGTACTCGTACGACGGCGAGAACTGGACCGAGGCGAAGGTGAGCGCGAGCGGCGGGCAGTGGGCCGCGACCGTGGACCACGCCGGGGCCGCGGGCAAGCAGGTCATGCTCAAGGTCGAGCTGACCGACGCGAACGGCGCCACCGTCACCCAGACGGTCGCGCGGGCGTACGACATCCGCTAAGTCGTACGACGAATACGAGGGGGGTCCATCGGACGGCGGTCCGATGGGCCCCCCTTTTCGTGAGTTCGCCGTATTCCGGCCGCGGCGGAGCCCGACAATGAGGGCCATGAGTCAGCAGGGCGCGGGCGCGGACGACTGGTGGCAGAAGCTCTACTACGAGGACCCCGACCCGGGCCCCGACCCGGACCCCAGGGACACCCTGGACCACCGCTTCCGCTCGGCGGCGGTCCTGGTGGCCCCACCGGCGGTGCCGGGGCCGCGGCGGGGAGCGGGGGGCCCTGTGCAGGGCCCTGCTGCGGGGGCGTCCGGGGGGCCGGCTGCGCTTTCGCAGGGCCCGGCTGCGGGGCCGGCGCAGGGCCCGGCC
>NZ_JBSGXB010000219.1:0-13072 GCF_053609185.1 Streptomyces sp. NPDC054956
GTCTGACCTCGTGCGCGAGGACGACGCGGAAGACCTGATGAAGGGAATCGGGGCGGCTGCAGCTGTCTCCAGGCGTGAGGCGCGCTGATGTCGCCCGACGAGGGGCCGGCCAAGGGCTGACGCGCCTCCGCCCCGCCGGGCGCTGTCCCCTGGGGCTCCGCCCCAGACCCCGCTCCTCAAACGCCGGAGGGGCTGGAGTCGGCGATTGAGGCGCGGGGGGGGGCTGGTCCCCGGTGGTGGCGGCGGAGCCGTCAGCCCTCGGCCGGGGCGCGGCCCGTCAGGGCTGCCAGGCTGGAGCGGACGTGGTTCATGTGGGCCCGCATCTCGTCCTGGGACTCCGCGTGCTCGCGCAGCAGGCGGTCCGTCTCCCGGCCCACCCGCTCCTCCGCCACCCGCGCCTCGGCGATCAGCTCCGCGCCCCGCGCCTCCGCGTCCTCCTGGCCGTGCCGCGCAGCCTCCTGCACCTGGGCCAAAGACCTCTGAGCCTCCGCCAGCCGGGACTGCGCGTACCGCTCCAGTTCGGCGTGCCGGGACTCCAGCTCCGCCTCCCGCGAAGCCAGCTCCCGCTCCGCCGCGTCCCACCGCTCCGCCTGCTCCTGCTCGCGCTCCGCGAGCAGCGCGTCCGCCCGGCGCACCGTCTCCGCCAGCCCGGCCTGCGCCTCCGCCCGCCACGCCGCAGCGTCCTCGCGCGCCTGCGCCCGTACGTCGTCCGCCTCGCGGCCCGCCCGCAACAGCCCCTGCCGGGCCCGGACCTCCGTCTGCTCGCGCACCGCCTCCGCGTCCGTGCGCGCCAGCTGCGCCACCCGGTCCGCGTGCGCCTCGGCTGCGCCCGCCGCCGCCAGCGCGTCCGCCCGCGCCTCCGCGCGCAGGGTGTCGGACTCCTCCTCGGCCAGCAGCAGGATCCGCCGGGCCCGTTCGCTCAGCTCGTCGTACGTCTGCGGGGCCAGCCCCGCGACCTCCTCCCGCAGCCGTTCCGCCTCCGCCTCCATGCGCTTGGCCAGCACCGTCAGCCGGGCCACCCGCTCCCAGGCCTCGTCACGGCTCCCCGACAGCCGCGCGAGATACCGGTCCACCTCTTCCATCCGGTAGCCGCGGCCGCGCACGGTCGTAAAGGGTGCACTCATCCTGGAAGCGCCTCTCTCGCGGGGATTCCTGTCAAGGATGCGTCATTTGCTCCCAGAAGCCCGAATGGCCGGGCCGGGACCCCTTTTCGAGGGTCCCGACCCGGCCACGCGCGACTATCGTCCGGCAAGCGGCGGATCGACGGCCGATCCGCCCCGGTTCACAGCAGTCCGTCCCACATCTGCTCCAGCAGCACCGACCACCAGCTCTCCGGCGATGCCAGCGCCGCACTGTCCAGACCCGCCAGATTCGCCTGGAAATCGACGGTCCAGCGGCCCGCCTGCTCCGGCGTCAGATGTTGGCGCAGCCGCCACATGTGACCCAGCATCGCCAGCGACCGCACGAACTGCGGCAGCGAGGAGTTCACGAACTGCGGGGGCACCGGAGCACCGCCCGGACCGGACTCCACCGGCACCGCCACTATGTGCGCCGTCCCGTACTGCACGCACAGCGCCTTGCCGAAGTCACTGCCCACGACCAGGTACGAGCCCGCGTCCGAAGCCGGCTGCACCTGCCGCTGCGCCGCCAGCTCGGCCAGCGTCGGCAACGGAGCACCCGGCACCGCCTGCGCCCAGAAGAACGGCCCGAAATCGACGGGCAGACCCGACCACATCAGCGTCTGCGCCACGATCTCCGGCACACCCTGCCGGGACACCGCACGCTGCTCGAAGCGGAACACCCCCTGCGGACCGAACGCCCCCGCCAGTTCCTGCGCGATCGCGTCCAGCGGGATCGCCGGCTGGAGCGGCACCTG
The DNA here is from genome assembly GCF_053609185.1 of Streptomyces sp. NPDC054956. NCBI lineage: Bacteria > Bacillati > Actinomycetota > Actinomycetes > Kitasatosporales > Streptomycetaceae > Streptomyces > Streptomyces sp. NPDC054956. The sequence goes on from NZ_JBSGXB010000219.1 coordinate 1,877, forward strand.
CGGCAGCGGCGCGCGCACCGGCGCGGGGCGCGCCGGGCCGTCCGCCACCTGGTGCAGCTCGCCCTGATGGGTCAGCAGGTGCCGCATGCCCTGCTGACGGCCCGCGTGGTCCGTCCCGTACGGGGCCACGCTCGTGATCCGGACCTGCGGCCAGGTCTCCCGGATCATGCGGGCGCAGTAACCGCCGGGCAGCTCGCACGAAGCCAGCTCCGTGTGCAGCTCCAGCACCTGCTGCGGCGGCACGTTCATCGCCCGCAGTTCGTACAGGATCTGCCACTCCGGGTGCGGAGTGCCGGGCGCGGAGCGGCGGATGAGCTGCTGCTCCGAGCCGTCGGGCGCGCGGTAGCGCAGCACGGCCTGGTAACCGGGGCCGACCGTGGGCACGCCCATGGCCTGCGGTCCGGGTCCGGGAGCCTGCGGCGCAGGGCCGGGCGGACCGGGAGGCGCGGGCTGCTGCCCGATCACGGCCGGACCGGCCAGCATCGTCGCGGCGTGGTCCAGCCCGCCGCCGGGCGCACCCGGAGCCCCGGGAGGGCCGGGCGGCTGCGGTACGCCGGGACCGGCGAGCATCGTGGCCGCGTGGTGCGCGCCGCCGCCGGGAGCACCGGGCGGACCGGGAGGCGCGGGCTGCTGCCCGCCGCCCGGAGCCCCGGGGGGACCGGGCGGCGCGGGCGGCTGCCCGGTGACGGCCGGACCGGCCAGCATGGTCGCGGCGTACGCGGCTCCGCGCCCGCCGGACGCGCCGGGGGCCCCGGGCGGGCCGGGAGGCGCGGGCGGCTGTCCGGTGACGGCCGGACCGGCCAGCATCGTCGCGGCATGGTCGAGCCCGCCGCCGGGCGCACCCGGAGCCCCGGGGGGACCGGGAGGCGCGGGCTGCTGCGGACCGCCCGGGGCCGCCAGCATGGTCGCGGCGTAGGACGGGGACTCCGAGCCGGAGCCGGGCGCACCGGGCGGACCCGGCGGCGTCACGGGTCCGGGGGCGGCCGACCGGTTGACCCGGGCCTTGCTCGTCGGCGCGTCGGCGATGTCACCCGAAGCGGAGCCCGCGCCCGAAGCGGAGCCGGAGCCGGAGCTCGAGCCGGCAGCGGAACCCGGAGCCGGACCGGAGCCCTGGCCCGCGGCGGCGCCGGCTTCGTTGCCCGGAGCCGGAACCGCCCCGGGGCGGCCCGCATTGAGGTCCAGTGCGGGCGCGACGGCCGTCTTCGGCAGCTCGCTGCCCCGCGGCATCAGCGTCGTCCGCGCCTCCGGACCCGGCCCGGACGACGCCGGGGCGTCCTCCGCGTCCGACCCGGACAGCGGCGGCGCGAACACCGTCGCCGGCAGCGGCACGGACACCGAGTCCGCGCCGGGGTTCACATCGGTCCCGGCCCACGGCGTGGCCCCGGCCGGGACCCCGTCGTTGGCGGTCGGCTCGTACGGAACCTCGCCGCCGCGCCGCAACGGCACGGGCTGCGGCTCGGCGGCCGCGGGCGACTCGGAGGCGGCCGGGACGGCCGGAGCGACCGGATCCGCCGACGCGGCCGGAGCCACCTCAGGCGCGGGAGTCACCGGAACCGCCGAATCCTGCGCCGCCGAAGCAGCCGACGCCGAAGCAGCCGCCGGCGCCGGCGGAATCCCCGCCCGGTCCGCCGCCTCCTGCAACCACTCCGGCGGGCTCAGCATGAAGGAGGTCTGCTCCGAGTCGATGCGCGGCACCGGCACCGAAGCCTCGGCCGGCGCGGCCGAAGCCCCGTACTCCTCCTCGTAACGGCGGATCACCTCACCCACCGGCAGTCCGGGCCACAGCGTCACCTCGCCGCTGTCCCGCGCGATGACCAGCCGCTGCCGGCCGCCGCCGGACACCGGTCCGGCCGCGCGGTCCTCGGCCCACACCACGAAACCGAGTCCGAACTCCCGTACCCGCACCTCGCGGTGCTGGTAGGCGGGCACGTCCCCGTTGATCCACTCCTCGGCGCGCTCCTGCGCCTGCGCAAACGTCACCATCGAGCCGTCATCCCTCCACCGGCGCCGACGCCGACGCACCACCCGTCACGGGAACCGCACGAGCGAATCCGCCGTCCACCATCAGACCGGCCACCGTTTCCAGTTCCGGCGGATTGCCCGCCAGCCGCTCCAGAAAGGCATCGAAATCCGTACCGCACGGCAGCAGCAACCGCTCGACGCGCTCCTGCACCGACCAGCCGTCCCGGTCGCGCGCGTCGTCGTACGGAGAGAACCAGACCGAGCCGATCGACTCGCCCCGCACCTTCACCGCGACGAGCCCGCCCTGCGCGAAGGCCACGCACAGGTAGTCCTTCGTCAGGTGGTCCCGCAGGCACTTGTTGACGTAGACGAGGTCGTTGACCGCCGCCTCCTCGCGCACCGTGAAGAACGGCTGGTCCACCAGCAGGCCGAGCGCCACGTCCAGCCCCGCGCCCACCGGCGCGCAACCGCCCGCCGCCTTCAGGAACGAGCGGTACGCCTCCGGAAGCCGGTAGCCGAGGTCCTCCTCGACACCCTGCACCTGCGCCTCGGACACCGAGACCACCGACTTCGGCAGCCCCATGTGCACCGGACGCACCTCCTGCAACGCCCGCGTCCCGCGCTTCTCGTGGTCCACCGCCGCCGTCGCCAGGCCCGCGTGATGCCTGAGCAGCGCCTTCACCTCGACCGGCACCAGCTCCATCCGGCGGGTTCCGGCCACGTGGTGCCAGGTCCAGCCGTGCGGAGTCGCCACCGGGCCGACCGTGTCCCACAGTTCGTGGCCGGTCGCCCGCATGGCGGCGTTCGCGGACACGCAGTCCGTCAGCCGCAGCTCGTCCACGCCGAAGCCCTCCGGCGGTTCGGCGATCTCCACCGCCGCCCGCGCGTAGGGCGCGAAGTCCGGATGCCCGTTCGCGTCGACACGGACCCCGTGAGGATGGCGCGCTGCCCGGACGGGGTCCGGGAAATGCACGACCTGCCCCGAATAAGCGGCGTTGGGTGGCGCGGCCTGCTGCCCGAGCCGACCTGTCGTCATGGCGGTAGCCCCCTGCTGGATCTGGCTGGTTCACCACAGCCTATGTGCTCCGGCAAGAGCCTCACCCGCTGTCGGCCAGGGCACCCGCACGACGGCCGGGAACATCCGAATTGATACGAATATTCGACCCCGCTTCCACATGTCAGCGGACATTTGACAGGCTGTCCCCGCAACACGGGGGCGCGCGCGACAGCGGTTCACCGCCGCAGCCACGGGAGGGAGAGCGCAACCATGCAGAACACGGCTACACGTACGGAACCGGCCGACGCCGCGTCAGGACCCACGGGAACGGCATCCACGGGAACCGCCGCCCCGGCGACCGTCCCGGCACAGGCCCACGCCACCGGCGACCCCGCCCCCGGTACCGCGCCCGGTGACCCCCGCCTGCGCTGGAGCAGCGACGACGGCCGCCCCACCGTGCCCACCCTGCGCTTCCGCCGCGACGGCATCCTCCCCACCGTCGCCGCCGCCCTCTCCGTACGCGGCGAAACCCTCACCGGCACCGCCGGCAAGGCCGACCTGCCGCCCGTACTGCACCCCCTCGTCCAGGACTTCCTGGACACCCTCACCAGCGGCCAGCGCGAACGCTTCACCGGACGATGTCCCGAGGCGCTCCTGCTCTCCCGCCACCTCGCCGCCGTCGAGGGCGCCCGCAGCAAACGCGCCGCGCGCAAGCCCCTCACTCCCAGCGAGGCCCGCCGCTCCCTGAAGCACTCCAAGATCACCGCCCGCCGCATCCGCGAGGACGGCGATCCCCTCCACGGCACCTACGCACCGCCCTGCCGCTCCTGCGAGGCACTCCTCGCCCACTTCGGCGTACGACCCGTCGACCTCACCCACCCCGAGTAGCCGCCATGACCGCCGCATCCGCTTCCTACGACCGCTCCTCGGCCGCCCGCTTCCCCGTCGCCGTGGACTCCGCCCTGCGCACCGCCGGCTGGGAACCCGGCCGCTGGGACATCAAGCAGGCCGAGTACTGGGCGGACGCCCTGCGCGACCACACCACCCCCGCCGGACACCGCCACACCGTCTTCCCCGCCGCCGTCGAGACCTGGGCGGAATTCGGCAACCTCACGATCACCGCCCCCGGCCCCGGACGCCAGATCGCCCCCGTCGCCGTACGCCTCGACCCCCTCACGGGCCTCCACCTCGCCCGCACCTTCGCCGACCTCGGCCGCGCCCTGTCCACCCAGCTCTGCCCGCTCGGGGTCGAGGCGGACACGCGCCTGAACGGAGGGGGCTCCCACCTCGCCCTCGACCGCGAAGGCCGCATCTACTGCGTGGACCACACCGGCGACTGGTACCTCGGCGCGAACCTCGACGAGGCCCTCACCCTCCTCCTGACCGGCCTCCAGCCCACCCGCCTGACGACGGGCTGACGGCCGACAACGGGCCGACCGCCCGACGACGGGCTAACCCCCCAGCTCAGGAAGCCGCTCCCCGGCCACCGGGTAGCGGCCCTCCTCCAGCCGGAACAGGTACGCCCGCAGGTCCCCGGCCAGCCCGTCCGCCAGGTAGCCCCGGAAGTGCCACGCCCCCGCCGCCGCGTCCCGGTCCGACCGGTGGACGCTCCCCGCGTACTCCGCGAGCGTGGCCGCCAGGTGCTCCTCCACGCGTCCCCGGTCGGCCCACCAGGACCGCACCGCGGCCGGCGTCCACCACAGGTCCCCGTCGCACGCGTACTCCTGGAACGGCTCCTCGTCGGCCGCGTCCACCATCCGGCGGACCTCCTGCGGATCACGCGGCTGCCGGAACACGTACTCCAGACCGTGCTCACTGCTCGCCGCGTACATCACGTTGTCCGGCGCGTTCAGCCGCCCGGTCCAGCACGTGTCCGTCTCGCCCGTGTAGAAGGGCCCCGGCACGTTCAGCCAGAGCCGCTTCTCCCACCGCCCCTGGAACAGCTTGCGGTCCTCACCCGTAAGCTCCGCCACCGGATCCCAGCCCACCGTCATCCCCGCTCTCCCCTGTCACGACGTCTCACAGCCGCGGGAGCCGCTCCCCGGCCTCCGGGTAGCGCCCCTCCTCCAGCCGGAAAACATACGCCCGCAGATCGTCGGCGAGACCACCGGCCAGATACGTCTGGAACTCCCGCACCCCACCGGCCACCTCGGCGTCCTCGACGGAGCCGCCCGGACCGAAATCCGCGAGCGACTCGGCCAGATGCCCGGCGACCCGCCCCCGGCCCGCCCACCACTCGCGCACCCCGGCCGGAGTCCACCGCAGGTCCCCGTCGCAGGAGTACTCCCCGAAGGGGTCGGCCCAGGCCGCCCCGGCCAGCGCCCGCACCTCCGCGGGATCGCGCGGCTGCCGGAACACGTACTCCGTGCAGTACGCGCTCTGCGCCGTGTACAGCACGTTGTCCGGAGCTTCCGCCCGCCCGGTCCAGCAGTTGTCCGTCATCCCCGTCCAGAACGGCCCGGGCACGTTCAACCACAGCCGCTCCGCGCCTTCCCCGCCCCTCTCGAAGCTCTTGCGCAGCTCGTCCGTCAGAGCCGCCGCCGGATCCCAGGCCATCGCGCTACCCCCGCCCGCTCGGCAGGACCGCCGAGACCTTGAAACCGCCCTCGTCCGTCGGCCCCGACACGAACACCCCGCCCAGCCCGAGCACCCGCTCCCGCATCCCGACCAGCCCGTTCCCGCCGCTCGGCAGCCCCGGCTCGTCGGCCTTGCCGTCGCACGGCCCGTTCTCCACCTGCATCGCCACCTCCCCCTCCCGGTGCGCCAGCCGTACGACGACCCGCGCGCCCGGAGCGTGCTTGTGGCAGTTGGTCAGCGCCTCCTGCACCACCCGGTACGCCGTCTGCTCCACCTCGGCCGCGTACGACTCCCCCGCGCCCCGGACATCGAGCTCCACGGCCATCCCGGCCGCCCGCGACTGCCCGACCAGCGCCTCCAGCTCCGCCAGCGTCGGCCCGTCCTCGAACCCGCCCGCCGGACCGAGCGCCACCGGCTCCGGCACGGACTCCGGCTTCGGCTTCGGCGCCTCCGCGCGCAGCACCCCGAGCATCTCCCGGAGCTCCGTCAGCGCCTGCCGGCCCATGTCCCCCACCAGCGCGGCGTTCTTCACCGCCTTCGCCGGGTCCTTCAGGGCGACCGCCTGCAGGGCCGCGGCGTGCACCACCATCAGCGACACCCGGTGCGCCACCACGTCGTGCATCTCCCGTGCGATGCGCGTCCGTTCCTCCGTACGGGCCCATTCGGCCCGCTCCTCGGCCCGGTCCGCCAGCAGCGACAACTCCCGCTCCAGCGAGTCCGCGCGCTCCTGCAGGCTCTCCATGAGCCGCCTGCGGGCCCCTATGTACAGCCCGAACAGCACCGGCGGCACGGTCAGCGCCACCGCCACGAACACCGACAGCAGCACGACGAGCGTGCTCCCCGCCTCCGCGTCCCCCCGGGTCCGCAGGTACATCACCACGTAGGTCGCGGCCATGGACATCGACGTCAGGACGGCCGTGATCCGCCGCGGCACCTCCGAGGTGGCCAGCGTGTACAGCCCGACCACGCCGAGCAGGAACCCCATCGCGGCGGGCGACACGGCGATCCCCACCAGCACCACGGCGATCGGCCAGCGCCGCCGCAGCGTGAGCGTGGACCCCACCAGGAACCCGAACAGCACGCCGGCCGGAACCGGGATCCCCGCCTCGTGCGCGAAGTCGATCCCCTCCCACGCGCACTCGAGGGCGGACACCCCGCCGAGCGCCACGTCCCCCACTGCCTCCCGCCGCCGCACCCACCACAAAGGCGGCCCGGCGCGCCCTTCCACATCCCCCGTACTGGTCATGCGGTCCAGCGTACGCAGGGGCCCCGGCGCGGCGCCGACCGAAATTCCACCCCGGACATGAGCCGAGGCGCGGACATCTACCGTCGCGTCGAGGGGGTTTGGTGCGGCATAGTAGAGGCGGCTGGTCAAGCGGGCGAAGAAGAATGTCCGGTTTAGCCAGTTGCGCTATCCCCTGTGGTGTAATTGGCAGCACTGAGGCTTTTGGTGCCTTATGTCCGGGTTCGAGTCCTGGCGGGGGAGCTTGGCAACTTCGGGTCCTGACCGCCTCGGTCGGGACCCGGCCTCGTTTCGGGGGCATAAGCCACCGGTATCCTTCACGGGTCCACCACCCGAAGCCGAAGGGCACACCCGTGAGCGCCAACCGCCCGGCAGCCGTCGTCGTACTCGCAGCGGGTGAAGGCACCCGCATGAAGTCGGCCACACCCAAGGTTCTGCACGAGATCAGCGGGCGCTCGCTCGTCGGTCACGTAGTCGCCGCCTCCCGCGAGCTGGACCCCGCGCACCTCGTCGTCGTCGTCGGGCACGCGCGCGAGCAGGTCACCGCGCACCTCGCCGCGATCGACGCCGACGTCCGCACCGCCGTCCAGTACGAGCAGAACGGCACCGGGCACGCCGTCCGGATGGCCCTCGAAGAGCTCGGCGACCGGCCGACCGGGACCGTGGTCGTCGTCTGCGGCGACACCCCGCTGCTGACCGGCGAGACCCTGGCCGCGCTGACGGCGACGCACGAGGCCGACGGCAACGCCGTCACCGTGCTGACCGCCGAGGTGCCCGACTCCACCGGCTACGGCCGCATCGTGCGCGACGGGGCCACCGGCGCCGTCACCGCGATCGTGGAGCACAAGGACGCCACCGACGCCCAGCGTGCGATCCGCGAGATCAACTCCGGCGTCTTCGCCTTCGACGGGGCCCTGCTCGCGGACGCCCTCGGCAAGGTCCGCACGGACAACAGCCAGGGCGAGGAGTACCTCACCGACGTGCTCGGCATCCTGCGCGAGGCCGGCCACCGCGTCGGCGCGGCCGTGGGCGCGGACCACCGGCAGATCCTCGGGATCAACAACCGGGTCCAGCTCGCCGAGGCCCGCGCGCTGCTGAACGCGCGCCTGCTGGAGAGCGCCATGCTCTCGGGCGTGACGATCGTCGACCCGGCGAGCACGCTGGTCGACGTGACGGTGACTTTCGGCCAGGACGCGATCGTGCACCCCGGCACCCAGCTGCTCGGTACGACGCACGTCGCCGAGGGGGCCGAGGTGGGCCCGAACACCCGCCTGAAGGACACGTACGTCGGCGCCCGGGCCCGTGTGGACAACACCGTGGCGGACGGCGCGGTCGTGGGCGAGTCGGCGACCGTGGGCCCCTTCGCCTACCTGCGTCCGGGGACGAACCTGGGCGCGAAGGCCAAGGCCGGTACGTACGTGGAGATGAAGAACGCCACGATCGGCGAGGGCACCAAGGTCCCGCACCTCTCGTACGTCGGTGACGCGACGATCGGCGAGTACACGAACATCGGCGCGGCGAGCGTGTTCGTGAACTACGACGGCGAACACAAGCACCACACGACCGTCGGCTCACACTGCAAGACGGGTTCGGACAACATGTTTGTGGCTCCTGTCACGATCGGGGACGGCGCCTACACGGCCGCCGGGTCCGTGATCACGAAGGATGTGCCGCCCGGCGCACTGGCCGTGGCCCGTGGCCAGCAGCGGAATATCGAGGGCTGGGTGGCTCGCAAGCGTCCGGGAAGTGCCGCCGCGACGGCGGCCCAGTCGGCGGTCGAAGAGGACTCCGACGGTCGCTGAGGTGAACTGACCGGAAACGGGTACGCCCGAGACGGCGTACCGTGATAGGTGCACGCAATTCGGCTGGCTCACCGTGTGCGGGACGGACGCACATGGGGGCGAGCAGCTTTCCCACGTCTGAGGAGACAGTGCTGTGACCGGGATCAAGACGACCGGCGAGAAGAAGCTGATGCTCTTCTCCGGCCGCGCCCACCCCGAGCTGGCCGAGGAGGTCGCGCACCAGCTCGGTGTCGGCCTCGTGCCGACCAAGGCTTTCGACTTCGCGAACGGCGAGATCTACGTCCGCTTCCAGGAGTCTGCTCGTGGCGCGGACTGCTTCCTGATCCAGAGCCACACGGCTCCGATCAACAAGTGGATCATGGAGCAGCTGATCATGATCGACGCGCTCAAGCGCGCGTCGGCACGCTCCATCACCGTGATCGTCCCGTCCTACGGGTACGCCCGTCAGGACAAGAAGCACAAGGGCCGCGAGCCGATCTCGGCGCGTCTGGTCGCGGACCTGCTGAAGACCGCGGGTGCGGACCGCATCCTCACGGTCGATCTGCACACCGACCAGATCCAGGGCTTCTTCGACGGCCCGGTCGACCACCTTTCGGCCCTGTCGGTCCTCGCGGACTACGTGGGCGCGAAGGTCGACCGTTCGAAGCTGACGATCGTCTCCCCGGACGCCGGCCGCGTGCGCGTGGCCGACCGCTGGTGCGACCGCCTGGACGCTCCGCTGGCGATCGTGCACAAGCGCCGTGACAAGGACGTCGCCAACCAGGTGACCGTCCACGAGGTCGTCGGTGAGGTCAAGGGCCGCGTCTGCGTCCTGGTCGACGACATGATCGACACGGGTGGCACCATCTGCGCCGCGGCCGACGCGCTCTTCGCGCACGGCGCGGAGGACGTCATCGTGACGGCCACGCACGGCATCCTGTCGGGCCCGGCGGCCGACCGCCTGAAGAACTCCAAGGTCAGCGAGTTCGTGTTCACGAACACCCTGCCGGACCCGTCCGACCTGGAACTCGACAAGATCACGGTGCTGTCGATCGCCCCGATGATCGCCCGCGCGGTGCGCGAGGTCTTCGAGGACGGCTCGGTGACCAGCCTCTTCGAGGAGCAGCAGTAACCACTGCCGCAGTAGCGCGCTAGATCCTTTTTGGGTACGGCCTCCCCGCCGGGTACACTCCTTGAGTTGCTCGGCGAGGGAGGCCGTCCCCGTTTTCGGATTTTCCGAAGGGGTTCCCGGCTCTCCGTTATCGACGCGCTCTTCGTAGCAGGCCGTGTTCCGGCCGGGTGACTGTCGTCCATTTCCGTCACCCCACGAGGAGTGAGCATGTCCGAGATCAAGCTTGCCGCGCAGGTCCGCGAAAACTTCGGCAAGGGCTCTGCCCGCCAGGCCCGTCGTGACGCCCTGACCCCCGCGGTCATCTACGGCCACGGCACCGACCCGAAGCACGTCAACGTCGACGCCCACGCCCTTCAGCTGGCGCTGCGCACCCCGAACGTCCTGCTGTCCCTGGACATCGCGGGCGTCGGCACCGAGCTGGTCATCCCGAAGGCCGTGCAGAAGCACCCGCTGAAGCGCTCGGTCTCCCACGTCGACTTCCTGATCGTCAAGAAGGGCGAGAAGGTCACCGTCGACGTCGCGATCGTCACCGAGGGCGACCTGGCCGCCGGCGGCAACATGCTGGAGACCCTCCAGAACACCATCTCCGTCGAGGCCGAGGCCACGCACATCCCGACCGAGGTCACCGTCTCCATCGCGGGCCTCGAGGCCGGCGCCACCATCCACGCCAAGGACCTGGTCCTGCCGGCCGGCACCACGCTGGCCGTCGACGGTGACATCGCCGTCCTGCAGGTCATCGGCGCGTCGACCGAGGAGCCGGCCGCCGAGGCCGAGGGCACCGAGGCCTGAGCCTCGCCCTTCTCCCTCAGCACTTGCTGAACGACCGCCGTCCGGCTCCACTGGAGCGGGACGGCGGTCGTCTTCGTATAAGGAGCTTTTGATGTCGGACGACGCGGCGCCCTGGCTGATCGTGGGCCTCGGGAACCCGGGGGCCGAGTACGCGGGCAACCGCCACAACATCGGTTTCATGGTGGCCGACCTGCTGGCGGAGCGGATGGGCGGGAAGTTCAAGGCGCACAAGGCCCGCGCGCAGGTGGTGGAGGGCCGCATGGGTCCGCCGGGGCCGTTGAACCGGCGGGTGGTGCTGGCCAAGCCCATGTCGTTCATGAACCTGTCGGGTGGTCCGGTGACGGCGCTGCGGGACTTCTACAAGGTTCCGCTGGAGCGGATCGTGGCGGTCCACGACGAGCTGGACATCGACTATCCGACGCTGCGCCTGAAGCTGGGCGGCGGGGACAACGGTCACAACGGTCTGAAGTCGATGACCAAGTCGATGGGCCCGGACTACCACCGGGTGCGGTGCGGCATCGGGCGTCCGCCGGGCCGGATGCAGGTGGCGGACTTCGTGCTGAAGGACTTCTCCTCCACGGAGCGCAAGGAGCTCGACTGGTTCGTGGACCGCGCCGCCGACTCGGTGGAGTGCCTGATCGCGGAGGGGCTGGAGCGCGCGCAGTCCACGTACAACTCGTAACGGTCGCGAAAGGGCCCCCGCACCTTCCTGGTG
>NZ_JBSGXB010000220.1:0-13016 GCF_053609185.1 Streptomyces sp. NPDC054956
CCGCCGTAGACCTGCCCCGGTCCCCCCTCGCTCCCCGGCTCGGCCGCCGGAGCCTCCGCCGGCTCGGGCAGGGTGACCGTCCCGGCCCCCGCACCCAGCGGCAGCTCCAGCACGTACGCCCCGCCGGGCGCGCCCGGCACCTCCACCGTCTGCAGCACACCGCCGTGCGCGGCCACGATGCCCCGCACGATCGGCTCGTGCACCGGGTTCCCGCCCTCGTACGGCCCGCGCACCTCGATCCGTACGACGTCACCGCGCTGCGCGGCGGCCACCACGATCGTCGAGTCCATGTACCCGCTGCCCTGGCGGGTCTTGCCGGTGGCGTCCACCCCGGCGACGTCCGCGATCAGGTGCGCGAGGGCGGTCGCGATGCGCTCGGCGTCCACCTCGGCCTCGATGGTCGGGGCGTGCACGGCGAACTGGGCCCGCCCGGGGCCGATCAGATCGACCGCTCCGTCGACGCCGGCCGCGACGACCCCGTCGATCAGGACCTTCTTCTTGGCGAGCTTCTCGCTGCCCGAGTCGAGGTTCTGGAAACCGAGCACGTTGTCGACGAGCGTGGTCATCCGCGAGTAGCCCGCGGCCAGGTGGTGGAGCAGCTGGTTGGCCTCGGGCCACAACTGTCCGGCGTCGTCGGCGGCCAGCGTGGCCAGCTCGCCGCGCAGCTCCTCCAGCGGCCCGCGCAGGGAGTCGCCGAGAACGGCCAGCAACTGGGCGTGGCGCGCGGCCAGCGCGTCGTAGGACCGCCGGTCGGTGAAGGTCATGACGGCGCCGACGAGCTGCTCCCCGTCCCGTACGGGCGAGGTGGTCAGGTCCACGGCGACGGGCTGTCCGGCCTTGTTCCAGAGCACCTGGCCGCGGACCCGGTGCTTGCGTCCGCTGCGCAGCGTGTCGGCGAGCGGGGACTCCTCGAAGGGGAACGGCGAGCCGTCGGCCTTCGAGTGCTGGACCAGCCCGTGCAGCTCGCGGTTGCCGAGGTCGGTGGCGCGGTAGCCGAGGATCTGGGCGGCGGCCGGATTGACCAGCACGACCCGGCCGTCGGTGTCCGTGCCGACGACGCCCTCGGCGGCGGCCCGCAGGATCATCTCGGTCTGGCGCTGGGAGCGGGCCAGCTCGGCCTCGGTGTCCACCGTCTGCGAGAGGTCCCGTACGACGAGCATCAGCAGCTCGTCACCGGTGTACGAGGGCTGCGGCTCGCGGTAGGCGTCACGGCCGTCGAGGTGAGCCGCCGTGACCTCGACGGGGAACTCGCTGCCGTCGGTGCGGCGGGCGATCATCCGTTTGGGCCTGGCGCGGCCGCCCTCGTCCTCGCCGGGCCGGCGCATGGAGCCGGGGATCAGCTTGGAGTCGAACTCGGGCAGGAGGTCGAGCACGCCGCGGCCGACGAGCCCGGTACCGGGGCTCTCCATGACCTCGAGGGCGATCGAATTCGCGTTGACGACCGTGCCGTTGGCGTTGACGAGCAACAGCGCGTCCGGAAGAGCGTCGAGTATTGCTGCGAGGCGAGCAGCGCCTCGGGATGGCCTGCTGCTCACGACGAGCTTCCTCCCTGACCACAACTACCGGCATGTCACGGGAGGAGTCTAAGGGCACGGGCCCCCGGCGAGAGGGCCGATGTCCGGCGGATACCGCGTGATCGCCGCATCCTCCCAGGTCAGGAACGCCCACGTGGAAGCACAGGTTCCAACTCGTTCCACCGGCTGATCTCGCAACCGTTCGTCCGGCGGAACTCGGACTCCACCCTCTGGCCGTGCCAGGTCCCGGTGATGCGGGCGGTGGCCCGGCCTCCGTCGACCATGGTGCACAGCTGCCGCTTGGCCTCCGGGGCGAAGGGGTCCCGGCCCTCGCGGGAGAGGACCTCCAGACGGGCGCAGGCGTCCTTGGCCCGGGGGTGGTTCCCGCCGACCGGGTTGCACTCGAGCCGGTACTTCCCGTCGGCCCGGGGGTTGCCGGTGTCGGACACGTCGATGGTGAGCCGGTCGGGAGCCGCCAGCAGCTGCCCCAGGGGCGGCAGCGGCGGCAGTGGCCCCGCCGCCGCGGCTGCAAGGGCGGAGGTGACGGCGAAAGCGGCGAGACGCAGCATGGGGCACTCCAGGTCGTCCGTACGTCGTACGACAGACCAACGACGGGCCGCCCCCGACGTTCCGTGCGGAGAAGGTCTTAAGGCTTTGCCCTGCGGGCCGCCCTCCTTGTACCGTGGGAGCGGATTGGTGACCGGCCCCTGGCCTGTGTCATCATCTGCACGCACCTTCGTACGCGGGGGTGTGCTGGAGGCGTCGCCTAGTCCGGTCTATGGCGCCGCACTGCTAATGCGGTTTGGGGCTTACCCCCCATCGAGGGTTCAAATCCCTCCGCCTCCGCACTTCACGAAGCCCCGGTCCTTGCGGACCGGGGCTTCGGTGCGTTCGGGGTCCGGACGGCGCCAGGCTCGGCCCGCGCTCTGCCCGCGCCGGGCCGTGACGGCTCGCCCCGGCCACGCGCAGGCCCAACCGGATGATCTTCTTCCAGGCCGTTTCCGCAGGTCAGAGCGGATGGAGCTAATGGATTTCGCGTCCCGGCGAGGTCCATGTATTGTTGTTCTCGCAAGGCCAACGGGGCGCAAAACCCCGGACAGTCAAGCACTCGTAGCTTAACGGATAGAGCATCTGACTACGGATCAGAAGGTTGCAGGTTCGAATCCTGCCGAGTGCACAGCCCAAGAGGCCCCCCGGTTCACCGGGGGGCCTCTTGCGTTGCTCCGCTCGTCCTCCCGTCCTCCTCAGGTATGAGCGCTGGCTCCGGGGAGGCATGGGGAGAGATGGCTCCGGCGGGGGACGCAGGGTGCGGTGGGGGCCGGATACGGTTCTTGGAGATCGAGTTCGTCGTCTCGGTCGGGATCGCATCACCGGGTAAGCAGGGGGGACCGTCATGGGACTGTTCGGGAACGCGCACGCCGTGGATCCGGGGTCGGCGCACCGTGAGTACGCGCGGCTGCTGGGGCAGGGGGAGCAGGTGCACGCCGCGTATCTGCTGATCCGCGACACGATCCTGTTCACCGACCGCCGGCTCGTGCTCGTCGACAAGCAGGGGCTCACGGGCAAGAAGGTGGAGTACCACTCGATTCCCTACCGGAGCATCACGCACTTCTCGGTGGAGACCGCCGGCCATTTCGACCTGGACGCGGAGCTGAAGATATGGCTCTCCGGCAGCTCGGAGCCGATATCGAAGACCTTCACCAAGGGCGTCGACATCTACGAGGTCCAGGCGATCCTGACGCAGTTCGTCACCCGGTAGCCAGGAGGCGGGGGCCGGTGGCCGCCGTCCCATAGGGCGAGCTTGTGGCCGAATGATGTTCGATCTGCAGGTGGAAATCCAGGATCAGATACCGTCTCCGCAAGGTTCCGCAGGGGCGTGGGAGGAAGATCGCGTGGATGACATCGACCGGGCACTGGTCCGGTGCCTGCAGCAGGACGCGGGGCAGGCCTATGCGGCGCTCGGTGCCGCCGTCGGGCTCTCCGCCGGAGCCGCCCACGAACGCGTGCGCAAGCTGCGTGAGCGCGGGGTCATCCGGCGGACGACGGTCGAGGTGGATCCGGCGGCCGTCGGCAGCGGGGTGCTCGCCTACGTGATGGTCGACTCCACGGCCTGGATGGGCGACTCGCGGTCCGCGTTCGAGGCCATCGCGGAGATCCAGGAGGCGCACGTCATCGCGGGGAGCGCCTCCGTCCTGGTCAAGGTCCGCACGGGCACCACCGAGCAGCTGCAGGACGTCCTGCGCCGCCTGTACGCGATCGACGGTGTCAGCGGGACGCAGGCCACCGTCGTCCTGGAGACCTTCTTCGAGCGGCCGCTCCCGCTGTGACCTGGTGGTGCACCGGGATCCGGTGGAGCGACGGCCGGCCCGCCATCGGCTGGTGGCAGCAGGAGCGGCCGGTCCTCCAGGGCCTGGAGCGGAGCAGCCTCCTCGTGTACGGGCAGGCGCTGGCCTTCGCCGCGCGGGGGGAGCGCCACTGCCTCGGTGTCCGGCGGGCCGGCCGGCGGACGCCGTGTCCGACGGCCCGGGTCGTGTCCGGGCGTACCGGGAACGCCCAGTGCCCGGAGTGTGCCCGGCTGGACCGGTCCTTCTCGGTGGCGGCCGACACCAACGCGGCCGATCCGCGCACCTACCGGGTGTACCTCGCGTGGTTCGGGCCCGGTCTGGTCAAGGTCGGCATCACCGCCGAGGAACGCGGCAGCGCCCGGCTGCTGGAGCAGGGGGCCGTGACCTGGGCCTGGCTCGGGCGCGGTCCGCTGATGGCCGCGCGGCGGACCGAGGAGCTGCTGCGGGCCGCGCTCGGGGTGCCCGACCGGATCGCCTACGCGCGCAAGCGGGCCGTACGGGGTCACCTGCCGCCGGAGTCCGAGCGGGCGGCGGACGTCGCCGGGCTGCACGCCGGCGCGGCCGCGCTGGAGGGGTGGCCGGAGTCGCTGGAGCGGCTGGAGTGCGAGGTGACCGACCACGGGGAGCCCTTCGGTCTGGGGGAGTTGCCCGTCTCCGCCCGGGTGATCACCGAGATGGTGGCCGGCGGGACGGTCGCCGGTCGGCTCGTCGGCGCCGCGGGCCCCGATCTGCACTTCGCCGACGGGCTGGTCGTGGACACCCGTCTGCTCGCGGGGTGGGAGCTGGTGGCACCGGGCGCGGGGGAGCGGGCCGATGTGCCGACCGCGCCGATCCCCCCGGCCGGGCCCGAGTCCCCCGCCGCGCAGGACGGGCTGTTCTGACCGGCGACCGGTGACCGGCGACTGCCGCTGAGCGCCGTCCGGTTCAAGGTCAAAACTTGGATCCCTTTCGCCTCGTGGGACGTTTTCCGGTGGACATGCCAGGCCGGGGCCGCAGAGGGTGGTGGGCATGAGCATCCAGCCTGTGCAGGCCTTCGAAGCGCCTTACGTGATGAGCGTTTTCACCAGTGTCCGGACCGCCGACGACAGCGGATATCCCGAGACCCTCGAGCGGATGACCGAGCTCGTCAGCGCCAACCCGGGTTTCCTCGGCTACGAGTCCGCGCGCACACCCGGAGGGCTCGGCATCACCGTCGGCTACTTCCGCGACCACGAGTCCCTCAATCAGTGGCGCCGGGACCTGGAGCACCAGGCGGCCATGAAGCAGGGCCGCTCCGACTGGTACGAGAGCTACACCCTGCACGTCGCGACCGTCGAGCGGAGCCACGGCTTTGTCCGCGACGACCGCTGAGGCGGTCCGCGCCTTCCGGGAACGGCTCGGTGTGCCCGGGCTGGTCGACGTACACACCCACTTCATGCCCGAGCGGGTCCTGGACAAGGTGTGGGACTACTTCGACGCGGTCGGCCCGCTGACCGGTGTCGAGTGGCCCATCACCTACCGGCACGAGGAGGAGCACCGGGTCGCGCTGCTGCGGGAGTTCGGGGTCAGGGCCTTCACCGCCATGCTCTACCCGCACAAGCCGGCCATGGCGGCCTGGCTCAACTCCTGGTCCGCGGACTTCGCCGCCCGCACCCCCGACTGCCTGCACACCGCGACCTTCTTCCCGGAGGACGGGGTGGAGGCGTACGTACGCCAGGCCGTCGAGGCCGGGGCCCGGGTCTTCAAGGCGCACCTCCAGGTCGGCGGGTACGACCCCACCGACGACCGGCTCGACCCGGTCTGGGGGCTGCTCGCCGAGGCCGGTATCCCCATCGTGGTCCACTGCGGTTCGGGGCCCGTCCCGGGCAAGCACACCGGGCCCGAGCCGATCTCCCGGCTGCTGGCCCGCCACCCCGGTCTGCCGCTGATCGTCGCGCACATGGGCATGCCCGAGTACGCCGACTTCCTGGACCTGGCCGAGCGGTTCTCCGAGGTCCGCCTCGACACCACGATGGCCTTCACCGACTTCTCCGAGCAGTTCAGCGGCTTCCCTCCCGGGGACCTGGGCCGGCTCGCGGACCTCGGTGACCGCATCCTCCTGGGCACCGACTTCCCCAACATCCCCTACCCGTACGAGCACCAGCTGGCCGCCCTGGAGCGGCTCGGCCTCGGCGACGACTGGCTGCGCGCCGTCTGCCACGACAACGGCGCCCGGCTCTTCCGGCTGGACTGAGGGGCAGGAGGGGTTTCTCAGGCAATTCACAGGTTCAGGCAAGAACGCTCTCAGAGGCGGCGTCCAGCGTGTACGCATGACTGCGACGACCACCTCCCACGCGTCCACGTCCACCGGCAACCCGACGGCCCTCGTCCGCCCCGACGGCGGACCCTGCCGGGTCCTCGTCGTGGACGACGAGGCCGCCCTCTCCGAACTGCTCTCCATGGCCCTGCGCTACGAGGGCTGCGAGGTCCGCAGCGCGGGCGACGGGGCGGGTGCGGTCCGCGCGGCACGGGAGTTCAGGCCGGACGTCGTCCTCCTCGACATCATGCTTCCCGACATGGACGGGCTGGCCGTCCTCGGCCGGCTGCGCCGGGAGCTCCCGCAGGTCCCGGTGCTCTTCCTGACCGCGAAGGACTCGGTCGAGGACCGCATCGCGGGCCTGACGGCCGGCGGGGACGACTACGTCACCAAGCCGTTCAGCCTGGAGGAGGTCGTGGCCCGGCTGCGCGGCCTGGTCCGCCGCTCCGGCGCGGCGCAGGCAGCGCGCGGGGGCTCGGTGCTGGAGGTCGGGGACCTGCGGCTCGACGAGGACAGCCACGAGGTGGTCCGGGGCGGCCAGGACGTCCACCTGACCGCGACCGAGTTCGAGCTGCTGCGCTACCTCATGCGCAACCCGCGCCGGGTGCTGAGCAAGGCGCAGATCCTCGACCGCGTGTGGTCGTACGACTTCGGGGGCCAGGCCAACGTCGTCGAGCTGTACATCTCCTACCTGCGCCGCAAGCTGGAGGGCGGTACGGGCCTGCCGCCGATGATCCACACGCGGCGCGGCGCCGGCTACCTGATCAAGCCGGCCGAGTGATGGCGCCCGGGTCCCTCCGGCGCCGTCCCCGCAGACCGGGCCGGCCGGGACACCCGGCCGGGCCCCGGCGCCCGCGCCGGCGCCACCGCCCCTGGTCCCTGCGGACCCGGCTCGTCGTCTCGGCGCTGGCCCTCATCGCCGTCGTGGGCGCGGCCATCAGCAGTGTCACCACGCTCGCGCTGCGCTCGTACCTGGTCGACAAGGTCGACGAACAGCTGCGCGTCGCCGTCGATATGGCGAGCCGTCCCAACACCGGCAAGCTCGCGCGCGAGAACAACCTCGGCGTCGTGATGTCTCCCGGGTCCCCGCTGGGGGCCGTCGGAATCCGCCTCGACTCCGACGGGAAGATCGTCGGCAGTGTCCGCAGCGAGCGCAGTGCCGCCGTCGGTGCATCCGGGCCCGGCGATGCCCCGCCGCTCACCGCGCAGCAGTCCGCCGTCCTTTCCGGGGTCGCACGCAAGGCCTCCGGCGACCGTCCCGGCAGCCCGGTCGAGGTGCAGCTGCCCGGCCTCGGCGGCTACCGGGTGCTGGCCGGGCCCGACGGGAGCATCGTCCTCGGCTTCCCGCTCACCGAGGTCGACTCCACCGTGCACACCCTGATCGGGGTGGAGGTCTTCGTCACCCTCGCCGGGCTGATCGCAGCCTCCCTGGCCGGACAGGCCCTGGTCGCCGTCGCGCTGCGCCCGCTGAGCCGGGTCGCCGCCACCGCCACGCGGGTGTCCGAACTCCCCCTGCACAGCGGCGAACCCGCCCTGCACGAACGGGTCCCCGACGCGGAGGCGGACCCCCGCACCGAGGTCGGGCAGGTCGGCGCCGCCATCAACCGGATGCTGGGCCACGTCTCCTCGGCCCTGACCGCACGCCAGCAGAGCGAGACCCGGGTCCGGCAGTTCGTCGCCGACGCCAGCCACGAGCTGCGCACCCCGCTGGCCTCGATCCGCGGCTACGCCGAACTGACCCGCCGGGGCCGGGAGGAGCCGGGCCCCGACACCCGCCACGCCCTGGGCCGGATCGAGTCCGAAGCCACCCGGATGACCGGCCTGGTGGAGGACCTGCTGCTGCTGGCACGGCTCGACGCGGGCCGCCCGCTGTCCACCGAGGACACGGATCTGGCCCCGCTCGTCGTGGACGCCGTCAGCGACGCCCGGGCCGCCGGACCCGAACACCACTGGCGCCTGGAGCTCCCCGACGAGCCCGCGCCCGTGCACGCCGACCCGGCCCGCATCCAGCAGGTCCTGGTCAACCTGCTGGCCAACGCCCGGACCCACACACCACCCGGCACCACCGTCACGGCTCATGTTTCACGTGAAACATCCGCGATCCGGCTCCGGATCAAGGACGACGGCCCCGGCATCCCGCCGACGCTGCTGCCCCACGTCTTCGAACGCTTCGCGCGCGGCGACGCCTCCCGCTCCCGTGCGGCCGGCTCCACGGGCCTCGGCCTGGCCATCGTCCAGGCCGTGGTCTCGGCCCACGGCGGCGCCGTGAACGTCCACAGCACCCCGGGCCACACCTCCTTCGAGGTCACCCTCCCCCTCGCCACCGACCGCCCCCGCGCCACCACTCCCGTCCAGCCACTCCGGGCCGTCCCCGGCGCGGACTCACAGACGGGGCACAGGGTCAGCACACAGCGGTGACAGGCCCGGCCGGGAGGGTCGGAGCATGCCAACCGACACCTCTCCCGGAGCGCTCCCGGTGCGGGCGCCCCTCGCGCCCGTGCCGGGTGAGCCCGTCCTCGACGTGGTGATCCCCGTCTTCAACGAGGAGACGGATCTCGGCCCCTGCGTGCGCAGGCTGCACGAGCACCTCACCCGGACGTTCCCGTACCCCTTCCGCATCACCATCGCCGACAACGCGAGCACCGACCGCACCCCCGAGGTCGCGGCCGGCCTCGCCTCCTCCGTCCCGGGCGTGCGCAGCACCCGGCTGGAGGAGAAGGGCCGCGGCCGGGCCCTGCGCACCGTGTGGGGGGACTCCGACGCGCCCGTCCTCGCGTACATGGACGTGGACCTGTCCACCGACCTCAACGCGCTGCTGCCGCTGGTCGCCCCGCTGATCTCCGGCCACTCCGACCTCGCCATCGGTACCCGCCTCGCCCGCTCCTCCCGCGTGGTGCGCGGAGCGAAGCGCGAGTTCATCTCCCGCGCGTACAACCTGCTCCTGCGCTCCTCGCTCTCCGCCCGGTTCAGCGACGCCCAGTGCGGTTTCAAGGCCATCCGCCGCGAGGTCGCCGAGCGGCTGCTGCCGCTCGTGGAGGACTCCGGCTGGTTCTTCGACACCGAACTGCTGGTCCTCGCCGAGCGGGCCGGGCTGCGCATCCACGAGGTGCCGGTGGACTGGGTGGACGACCCCGACTCCACCGTCCACATCGCCCGCACCGCCGCCGAGGACCTCAAGGGGGTCTGGCGGGTGGGCCGGGCGCTGGCCGTCGGCGCGCTCCCGCTCGACCGGCTCGCCCGCCCCTTCGGCGACGACCCCCGCGACCGCACCGCCCTGCCCGGAGTGCCGCGCGGACTGGCCCGCCAGCTCCTGGGCTTCTGCGTGGTCGGCGCCCTGTCCACCCTCCTCTACCTGCTCCTCTACTCCGCGGCCCGGACCGTCGCCGGCCCGCAGCTCGCCAACGCCGCCGCGCTGCTCCTCTCCGCCGTCGCCAACACCGCCGCCAACCGCCGGCTCACCTTCGGCGTCCGGGGCCGCGACCGCGCCGCGCGCCACCAGGCCCAGGGGCTCGTGGTGTTCGGCATCGGTCTGGCCCTGACCAGCGGATCGCTCGCCGCCCTCGCGGCCGTCGGCGGCCACCCGGCGCACGGCACCGAACTGGCCGTCCTGGTCACCGCCAACCTCGCCGCCACCGTGCTGCGGTTCCTCCTCTTCCGCGCCTGGGTCTTCCCCGAACGGCGCTCCACTCCCGCGAAGGAAGACTCCCGATGACCACGGCAGCACTACCCCTGCATCCGCCCGCCCCGTCCCGTACGGCGGCCAGGGCGCACGCCGCGCAGCCCCGCTGGGAGCGCCCCGCCCTCGCCGGGCTGCTGCTCGCCACCGCCGTACTGCTGCTGTGGGACCTGGGCTCCTCCGGCTACGCCAACTCCTTCTACTCCGCCGCCGTCCAGGCGGGCGGCGAGAGCTGGAAGGCCTTCTTCTTCGGCTCCTCCGACGCGGGCAACTCCATCACCGTCGACAAGCCCCCGGCCGCGCTGTGGCCGATGATGCTGTCCGTACGGCTCTTCGGGCTCGGCTCCTGGCAGATCCTCGTGCCCCAGGCGCTGATGGGAGTCGGCACGACCGCCGTCCTCCACGCCGCCGTACGCCGCCAGTTCGGGCCCGTGGCCGCCCTGATCAGCGGCGCGGTCTTCGCGCTGACGCCCGTCGCCGCGCTGATGTTCCGCTTCAACAACCCCGACGCGCTGCTGACCCTGCTGATGACGGTCACCGTCTACTGCGTGCTCCGGGCCCTCGAAGGGGCGCGCACCAAGTGGCTCGTGTGGGCCGGGGTCGCGGTCGGCTTCGCCTTCCTGACCAAGACCCTCCAGGCCTTCGTCATCCTGCCGCCGCTGGCCCTGCTGTACGCGGTCTGCGCGCCGACCCCGCTGCGCCGGCGCCTCGGGCAGCTGCTGCTCTCGGCCCTCGCCATGACGGCGGCCGCCGGCTGGTGGGTGGCGATCGTCGAACTGTGGCCCGCCGCCTCCCGCCCGTACATCGGCGGCTCGCAGACCAACTCCTTCCTGGAACTGACCCTCGGCTACAACGGACTCGGCCGGATCAACGGCGAGGAGACCGGCAGCGTCGGCGGCGGGGCCCGGTCGGCCGTCGAAGGCGGCGGCCCCGGCGGCGGAGGCGGGATGGGCTGGGGGGAGACCGGCATCGACCGGCTGTTCTCGTCGAACATCGGCGGCCAGATCTCCTGGCTGCTGCCCGCCGCCCTGATCCTGCTCGTCGCCGGCCTCGTGGTCACCTGGCGGGCCCGCCGGGCCACCGACACCCTGGAGGGCATGGCCCGCGCGGCCTTCCTCGCCTGGGGCGGCGCCCTGCTGATCACCGGACTCGTCTTCAGCTACATGCAGGGCATCTTCCACGAGTACTACACCGTCGCCCTGGCCCCGTTCGTGGCCGCGCTCGTCGGCATGGGCATCGCCGTCCTGTGGGAGGAGCGGGGCAGCCGGGCCGCCTCCGTCACCCTGGCCGGAACCCTCGCGATCACCTCGTACTGGGCGTTCGTGCTGCTCGGGCGCTCCGCCGGGTACGTGCCGTGGTTGCGCTGGGGGCTGCTCGTTGCGGGACTCGGCAGCGCACTGCTGCTGCCGTTCGCCGCGCGGCTGGGCCGCCGTGCCGCACTCGGTGTGGCGGCAGTCGGCCTGGCCGCGGCGCTGGCCGGACCCCTCGCGTACTGCCTGACCACCGTGACCACCCCGCACACGGGCTCGATCGTCACGGCGGGCCCTGCCGTCGCGGGAGGCCGGGGCGGCCCCGGTGGCGGCGGGATGCGCGGCTTCGAGATGCCGGGCGGCGGCGCCGTGCCGGGCGGAGGCGGAGCACCGCAGGGCATGCCCCAGGGCGGGTTCCCGCAGGGCGGCCAGGCCCCCGGCGGCCAGGCGGGCGGAGGCCAGGCCCCCGGCGGGCAGGCTCCGGGCGGCCAGGCCCCCGGCGGCAACCGGGCGGCCGACGGCGGCCGCACCGAGCGGTTCGTCAACGGCATGGGCGGCGGCATGGGCGGTCTGCTCGGCGGCACCAAGCCCAGCGCCGAGGCCACGGCCGCGCTGCGCGCCGACGCGGACCGGTACACGTGGGCCGCGGCAGCCGTCGGCTCGCAGAACGCGGCGAGTTACCAGCTGGCCTCGGAGAAGCCGGTGATGCCGCTCGGCGGCTTCAACGGCAGCGACCCCTCCCCGACGCTGGAGCAGTTCAAGGAGTACGTGAAGGCCGGGAAGATCCACTACTTCATCGGCCAGGGCGGCGCCGGAGGCGGCGAGGCGGACGGCACGGGCGAGACCGGTGGTCCGGTCCGCATCGCGGGCGGTCCCGGCGGGGGCACCAGCAGCGCCATCGAGACCTGGGTCAAGGCCAACTTCAAGGCCAACACGATCGGCGGAGCCACCTTCTACGACCTCACGGCACCCACCACCGCGGCGTCCTGAACCCCCGGCTCCCGATTCACCCGCACGGCCCTGAGGGGCGCCCGCGTACATCCGGTACGCGGGCGCCCCTCAAGCGCGCGACGCACGCCCCCTGACACCGCTCCCTGATCCGGCCCGACCGCCAGGACACCCCCTAGCATCAAGGGGCGGACCCGGGCATTCCGGGCTGATCCCGTTGTCGTGAGGAGGGTGCCTCCATGGTGACCGCGGCCGATCCCGGCAAGGCCCGGACCAGTGTCTGGCTGGCCGAGCGGCCGGCCCCACCCGCCAGGCGGCGCAGCGAGGCACCCTCCGGGCTCGACCGGGAGCGGATCACCGCCGAGGCGGTGCGGCTGCTCGACGCCGAGGGACTGGCCCGGTTCTCCATGAGGCGGCTCGCCGCCGGGCTCGGGGTCACCGCGATGTCCCTCTACTGGTACGTGGACACCAAGCACGATCTGCTGGAGCTCGCCCTCGACAGTGCCCAGGGCGAGCTCGCCCGTCCGGCCGGAGCTCCGGCGGAGGGCTGGCCCGGCCGGCTCCGGGCACTGGCCCGCGGTTACCGGGGGCTGCTCGTGGACCATCCGTGGGTGGCACCGCTCACCGCCGCGTACCCGAACATCGGCCCCCACGCGCGGGCCTTCGACACCGCCCTGCAGCGACTGCTGGAGGCCACCGGCCTGACGGACACCGCCAGGACCGGCGCCCACCTGGCCGTCTCGCAGTTCCTGCACGGCTGTGGCGGTACCGTCCGGCGGCCGCCCGACGGGGAGTTCTGCCTCGCGCTCGACGTCCTGATCGCCGGCATCGAGGCCCACGCCCGCCCGGCCGCGCCCGCAGCTCCGTAGCACCGGCCGCGCCCGCAGCTCCGCAGGCCCGGAACGCCGACGGGACCGCGGCGCCACGGAGCCGCGGTCCCGTCGGCGGGCCCGCCGGACGGTTACTCCGCCGGGGCCGCCGCCTGGGCCGCCCGAGCGGGGGCCGGGG
>NZ_JBSGXB010000221.1:0-12986 GCF_053609185.1 Streptomyces sp. NPDC054956
CCTCTCGGCCCCCGGACCACGCCGTCCTAGAGGGTGCCGGTGAGGGCTTCCGGACGGATCGGCGTCTTGTTGATCTCCAGACCGGTCGCCGCCCGGATCGCCGCGATGACGGCCGGGGTGGACGACAGGGTCGGGGCCTCGCCCATGCCGCGCAGGCCGTAGGGGGCCTTCGGGTCGGCGAGCTCCAGGACGTCGACCGGGATGGTCGGGGTGTCGAGGATGGTGGGGATCAGGTAGTCCGTGAAGGAGGGGTTGCGCACCTTCGCGGTCTTCGGGTCCACGATGATCTCTTCCATGATCGCGACGCCCAGGCCCTGGGTGGTACCACCCTGGATCTGGCCGACCACGGAGAGCATGTTCAGCGCCTTGCCGACGTCCTGGGCGGTCGCGAGCTCCACGACCTTGACCAGGCCGAGCTCGGTGTCCACCTCGACGACCGCGCGGTGCGCGGCGAAGGTGTACTGGACGTGGCCGTTGCCCTGGCCGGTGACCAGGTCGAAGGGCTCGGTCGGGGCGTGACGGAACTCGAGCTCGATGTCGATGACGTCTTCGCCCTCGAGGATGTCGGCGATGTCCGCGAGGACCTCGCCGCCGTCCGTGACGACCTTCCCGCCCTCGAGCAGCAGCTCGGCGGTCGCCCACGCGGGGTGGTACGAACCGTTCTTGCGGCGGCCGATCTCCAGGACCCGCTCGCGCACGGCCTCACAGGTGTTCTTCACGGCGCCACCGGTCATGTACGTCTGCCGCGAGGCGGACGTGGAACCGGCGGAACCGACCTGCGTGTCGGCCGGGTGAATGGTCACCTGCTGGACGCCGAGCTCGGTACGGGCGATCTGCGTGTGGACGGTGATACCGCCCTGGCCGACCTCCGCCATGGCCGTGTGGACCATCGCGACCGGCTCGCCGTTGATGACCTCGAGGGTCACGCGGGCGGTGGAGTAGTCGTCGAAGCCCTCGGAGAAGCCGACGTTCTTGATGCCGACCGCGTAGCCGACGCCGCGGACGACGCCTTCACCGTGGGTGGTGTTGGACAGACCACCGGGCAGCGCACGGACGTCCGCACCCTCGCCGGCGGACTCCCACTGACGCTCCGGCGGCAGCGGGCGGGCCTTGACCCGGCGCAGCAGCTCGGCGACGGGCGCCGGGGCGTCCACGACCTGGCCGGTGGGCATGATCGTGCCCTGCTCCATGGCGTTGAGCTGACGGAACTCGACCGGGTCCATGCCCAGCTTCGCCGCGAGCTTGTCCATCTGGGCCTCGTACGCGAAGCAGGCCTGGACGGCACCGAAGCCGCGCATCGCGCCACAGGGCGGGTTGTTCGTGTAGAGCGCGATCGCCTCGATGTCCACGTCCTCCAGGACGTACGGACCGACCGAGAGCGAGGAGGCGTTGCCCACGACCGCCGGGGAAGCGGACGCGTACGCGCCGCCGTCCAGGACGATCTTGCACTTCATGTGCGTGAGCTTGCCGTCCTTGGTGGCGCCGTGCTCGTAGTAGAGCTTCGCCGGGTGACGGTGCACGTGACCGAAGAAGGACTCGAACCGGTTGTAGACGATCTTGACCGGCTTCTGCGTCGCCAGCGCCAGGAGGCACGCGTGGATCTGCATCGAGATGTCCTCGCGGCCACCGAAGGCACCGCCGACGCCCGAGAGCGTCATGCGGACCTTCTCCGGCGGCAGGCCCAGGACCGGGGCGATCTGCTGGAGGTCCGAGTGCAGCCACTGGGTGGCGACGTACAGGTCGACGCCACCGTCCTCGGAGGGGATCGCCAGGCCGGACTCCGGGCCGAGGAAGGCCTGGTCCTGCATGCCGAAGGTGTACTCGCCCTCGACGATGACGTCCGCGCGCTTGCGGGCCTCTTCCACGTTGCCGCGGATGATCGGCTGGCGGTGCACGATGTTCGGGTGCGGGACGTGACCGATGTGGTGGTCGTCGCGACCCTCGTGGATCAGCGGCGCGTCGGGGGCGAGGGCGGAGGCCTCGTCCGTGACGAGCGGCAGCTCGCGGTAGTCGATCTTGATCTTGGCGGCCGCGCGGCGGGCGGTCTCCGGGTGGTCGGCGGCCACGAGGGCGACCGGCTCACCGTGGTGACGTACCCGGCCGTTGGCGAGAACCGGGGTGTCCTGGATCTCGAGGCCGTAGTTCTTCATCTCGGCCGGCAGGTCGTCGTACGTCAGCACCGAGTAGACACCCGGCATCGCCAGGGCCTCGGAGATGTCGATCGAGACGATCTCGGCGTGGGCGACGGTGCTGCGCAGGGTCTGGCCCCACAGCATGTCCTCGTGCCACATGTCCGAGGAGTACGCGAACTCACCGGTCACCTTGAGGGTGCCGTCCGGGCGAAGAATCGATTCGCCGATTCCGCCCTTGTTGTGCTTCTGCGTGACGTTGGTCGGCGTACCCGCCGGGACCGTGCGCGTGTTCTGGGCCATGGTCAGACCGCCTCAGACTGACGGGCGGCCGCGAGGCGGACCGCGTCGAGGATCTTCTCGTAGCCCGTGCAGCGGCAGAGGTTGCCGGACAGGGCCTCACGGATGTCCTGGTCGGACGGGGAGGAGTTCTCCTCCAGCAGCGCGTCGGCCTGGACCAGCAGACCCGGGGTGCAGAAACCGCACTGGACCGCGCCGGCGTCGATGAACGCCTGCTGGATGGTGGAGAGCTCCACGCCCTCGCCGGTCTGCGAGTCGCCCGGCTTGGCCTGCCACTGCTTGGCCGCGTCCAGGGAGACGCCGCCCTTGCTGCCGCAGCCGCCGCCGGTGCCGCAGGCACCGCCGTGGCCGTGCTCCTCGCGCTGCTTGGCGAACTCCGCCAGGCCCTCGACGGTCACGACGTCGCGACCCTCGACCTGACCGGCCGCGACCAGACACGAACAGACCGGCACGCCGTCGAGACGGACGGTGCAGGAACCGCACTCGCCCTGCTCACAGGCGTTCTTCGAACCGGGCAGGCCCAGGCGCTCGCGCAGGACGTAGAGAAGGGACTCGCCCTCCCAGACGTCGTCGGCTTCCTGCGGACGGCCGTTGACAGTGAAATTGACGCGCATGATTACGCAGCCCCTTCAAGCGAGCGGCCGTTGTTCGAACCGCGGTACTGCTCCCACGTCCAGACGAGCTGGCGGCGAGCCATGATGCCGACCGCGTGGCGGCGGTACTTCGCCGTGCCGCGGACGTCGTCGATCGGGTTGGCCGCGCCGGAGGCGAGGTCACCGAACTGCTTGGCGATCGACGGGGTGATGACCTTGCCGGACTCCCAGAAGCCGCCCTCTTCGAGCGCGGCGTTGAGGAACTCCTCCGCGGCCTTCGCCCGGATCGGGGTCGGCGCGGCCGAACCGATTCCGGTACGGACCGTGCGGGTCTCGGGGTGCAGTGCCAGACCGAACGCGCACACCGCGATGACCATCGCGTTGCGGGAGCCGACCTTGGAGTACTGCTGGGGGCCATCCGCCTTCTTGACGTGGATGGTCTTGATGAGCTCGTCGGCGGCGAGCGCGTTGCGCTTGACGCCGGTGTAGAACTCGTCGATCGGGATCAGGCGGGAGCCGCGTACGGACTCCACCTCGACCTCGGCACCCGCCGCGAGCAGCGCGGGGTGGGAGTCGCCGGCCGGCGAGGCGCAACCGAGGTTGCCGCCGACACCGCCGCGGTTACGGATCTGCGGGGACGCGACCGTGTGCGAGGCGAGCGCGAGTCCCGGAAGCTCCGTGCGGAGGTTCTCCATGATCTGCGTGTACGGGACGGAGGCGCCCAGACGAACCACGTCCTCGCCGACCTCCCACTCCCGCAGGAGACCGATGCGGTTCAGGTCCAGGAGGTACTCCGGCCGACGGTGGTCGAAGTTGATCTCGACCATCACATCGGTGCCACCCGCAATCGGCACAGCTGTGGGGAACTCGGCCTTAGCGGCGAGCGCCTCCTCCCAGCTGGCGGGGCGAAGGAAGTCCATGTGCGGCTCTCTTCTTCTTAATCGGGTCGTTCACTTCAAGCCAGGAGGCCGTTGGGCCCTCGACTGGTCGTTCACGTGCTGTTAACGCGGTGTGGACTCAGTACACCGGCCGCCTATCCCCCGGGTGCAGTCACCGAAACCATGAAGGAGTTGGCTGACGGCCTCCCTCGTCTTGTAGATTCGTATGAAAGGCAGGATGCGACGACCTGCCCGATTTCCAACGGCAACATTCGAGACAGATCGGCGGCGACATCATGCGGCTGCGCGCACTGCTGGAAACCGAGGCGCTGGGGCTGCGGCTGCTCGGCGGCGAGGAAGAACTCGACCGAACGGTCCGCGGGGTCATGACGACCGACCTGCGTGATCCCAGCCGATACCTCTCCGGGGGCGAACTCGTCCTCACTGGCCTGGCCTGGAGACGAAATTCAGCCGACTCCGAGCCGTTCGTACGAATCCTCGCGAGCGCGGGCGTGGCGGGCCTCGCGGCCGGCGAGGCGGAGCTGGGTGATATTCCCGACGATCTTGTCTCGGCGTGTCTGCGCAACCGTCTGCCGCTGTTCGCTGTAAACGAAGACGTTGCATTCGCCACGATCACCGAGTATGTCGTGAGGCAGGTCTCCGGAGAGCGGGCCGGTGACCTCGCGGCCGTCGTGGACCGCCACCGACGCCTCATGACCTCGGGTCCGGCCGGTGGTGGCCCCGATGTGGTGCTCGATCTGCTCACCACTGACCTCGATCTCCGGGCCTGGGTGCTCTCGCCCACGGGCCGGCAGATCGCCGGGGCCGGGGAGCCGCTGGCGCCGGGCGTCTGCGCGGCACTGGCGAGCGAACACCTCGCGGCGGTCCGGACGGGCCGCAGGGGACCGCACCGGATCTCCATCCAGGGTATTACCTACTCCCTCTTCCCGATCAGGGGACACGGGCGCGGCGCCGCCGGACCGGCCTCCCGGGACGTCCGCGAGAGCGTGCTCTCCGACTGGCTGCTGGCCGTCGAGGCCGACGCGGGCGACTGGCCGGCCGAGCGGCTCGACCTGCTCCAGGGCGTCACCCAGCTGATCGCGGTCGAGCGGGACCGCCGCGACGCGGCCCGCACGGTCCGCCGCCGCCTCGCCCAGGAGGTCCTGGAGCTGGTCCAGACGGGCGCCCCGCCCGCCGAGATCGCCGCCCGCCTGCGGGTGGCCGCGCCGGTGCTCCTGCCGGGCCTGGGGACCGCCCCGCACTGGCAGGTCGTCGTGGCCCGGGTGGACTGGGACGGCGGGGACATCCCCGGCGGCCCCGTCGCGCAGTCGCTCCTCGAGGAGATCCTCGTGGACCCGTCGGTCTCGGGGCCGGAGCCCTCGGACCGGATCGCCGTCGCGCACGCCGGGGACGAGGCGATCGCCCTCGTACCGCTGCCCGCGCCCACCGGGGAGCCCGGGGAGGAGAAGGGCCCCGACACCGCCCTGCACGCGGAGACGCTGCTCTCGGCCGTACGGGAGCCCCTGGCGGCCGGCCTGGCCGACGACGGCCGGCTCACCCTGGGCGTCAGCGCGGCCGTGCACTCCGCCGAGGGGCTGCGCGGAGCGCTGGAGGAGGCCCGGCACGCCCGCCGGGTCGCCGCCGCCCGCCCGGGCCGGGTCTGCGCCGCCGGCCACCACGAGCTGGCCTCGCACGTCCTGCTGCTGCCGTTCGTCCCGGACGACGTGCGCCGCGCCTTCACGGCCCGTCTCCTGGACCCCCTGCGGGACTACGACCGCCGCCACCGGGCGGAGCTGATCCCGACCCTGGAGGCCTTCCTCGACTGCGACGGCTCGTGGACCCGCTGCGCGACGCGGCTGCACCTGCACGTCAACACGCTGAGGTACCGGGTCGGGCGAATCGAGCAGTTGACGGCGCGGGACCTTTCCCGGCTGGAGGACAAGCTCGACTTCTTCCTGGCACTGCGGATGAGCTGAGAAGATCCGCTTCCCGACCGGCTCGAGCGCCGGTCGGGCCGGGGCGGAGCGGGAGCGGGGTCGACTGATGATCCGTCCGGACTTTGTGAAAGAGTTCACCCGACCCCTTGGCCGAACCCGCCGATCCGTGCTCTCATTTCGCCCCAGGGCTCAAAGACGTGCTGCTTGGTTGCTTTGGGGAGGGCAATGTGGCGGATACCGCCATGTCCGGTGCCGGAACTACCGGGGGAGACGACCCCCTCCAGCGGGCGATATGGCGGCTGCGCTCGCGCGGCTGTTGGACCGACGCGGCGGCCCTGCTGACGCCGCACTTGCACGATGCCGGAGCCGCCGTACAGCGGACCGCGCTGCTCGTCGAGCGCTGCCTGTTCACCGGGCAGGGCTGGGCCGAGGCCGAGGACGCGCTGCGCGTCGCCGAGGCCGTGTCCCAGGACGACGACGACCGGGGCGCGGCGGCCTGCGAGCGGGGACACCTGGCCTACGCGGCGACCGTCCTGGGCGTACGGGACCGCGCGGACGAGGCCCGCTCGGCCCTCGGCCGGGCGGCGGCCCTGCTCACGCCCGGCTCCCGGACCCGTCCCCTGCTGGACTTCCGCCGGGGCCTGGTCGCCGAGCACCTGGCGGACGCCCCGCAGTCGGCGCTGCCCGCCTACCGGCGGGCCCACGCGGGGGCCCTGGCACACGGCGACACGCTCCTGCTGTCGTTCACGTGGCGGCACCTGGCCGCGCTGTCCCTGCGGGACGGGGAGGTCGCCGAAGCCCGCAAGGGCTTCGCGGAATCCCTCCGCATCAGGGAGGACCTCGGCTTCCTGGTCGGCACGGCCCCGGCCCTGGCGGCCCTGGCCGAAGCCGAACCGGAACCGGAAGCCACCCGCCTCCGCGCGGAGGCCCGCCGCCTGTTCCACCTCCTGGGCGGCATCCCCACCTGGCTGGCAGACCAACTCCACCCAACCCCGGCCCCTTCCTGACGCACCCCTCGCACGGCTCCGCCACACTCCGGTCGGAGCCGACACCGGCCAAAATCCAGCCGCCCCGCCAAAACCAGCCCCGCCGGCGTTTGAGGCAGGGGGCGGTCAGGAGCCCGCGAAGTGTTCGCGGACCAGGGACTCCACCACCGGCAGGTCGCCCGCGACCAGCGCGTCCAGCAGAGCCGTGTGCTCCGCCGCATCGGCGACGAGATCCGCCCGCCGCACCCGCGCGGCCCCCGGAAGGGGCCACTGGGAGCGCCGGTGGAGGTCGTCCGCCACCAGCAGCAGCTGCCCGTTGCCCGCCAGCCCCAGCACCGCACGGTGAAACGCCCGGTCCGTATCGGCGTACCGCGCCAGATCCCCCGCGGCCGCCGCCTCCGCAGTGGCCGCCGCCACCGGCCGCAGCGCGGCCCACGCCTCCGGCTCCACCGTGCGGGCGAGCCGCAGCATCACGGGGACTTCCAGCAGCGCCCGTACCTCGGCCAGTTCCGCCAGCTCCCCCGGGGTCCGGGTCAGGACCCGGAAGCCGCGGTTCGGGAGGCATTCCACCGCCCCCTCCAGCGCCAGCTGGGCCATCGCCTCGCGCACGGGCGTCGCGGAGACCCCGAAGCGCTCCCCCAGCGCCGGTCCGGAGTAGATCTCCCCGGGCACCAGATCGCCCTCGACGAGCGCCGCGCGCAGGGCGTCGAGGATCTGCCCGCGCACCGAGTGGCGGGACACCTTCCGGGTCTGCTGTGCCGGGACCCGGGCTCGGGCCGTGTCGTGCACTCGGTCCTCCTACGGGTCTAGACCTGAACCAGAGGGTATCCCGAACGCGCAAGAGATCAGGTAAGGTAAGGCTTACCTGTTAACGATCGCGCGATTCGGTGGTCCCCCATGACCGTCACGGCCGTCGAGCCCGTCCGCACACACGCCCCGGCCGGCTCTCCGGTGGCGTCCGCGTACGCACGGCTGACCCGGGCCTACGGCGCCCTGAGCGTCACCGAGCTCGCCCCGCACGAACCCTCCCCTCGCGGTGGCGGGTGGGTCGGCGCGGACGAGCTCGCGGCGGGCGGCGAGTCCCTGGACTCGTTCCTGGCCTGGGACGAGGCCCAGGTCCTGCGGGACTACGGACGCCCGGCCCGGCCCGACGTGGTCGCGGGCTTCGGCCTGCACCGGTACGCCTGGCCCGCCTGCCTGCTGATCACCATGCCCTGGTTCCTGGACCGGCGCGTGCCCCTGCTGCCCCCGGACTCCGTGTCCTTCCACCGGACCCTCGGCCGCATGGCCGTACGCGTCGAGTCCTTCGCCTGCCTGCCGGACGACCCGGCGGCCGGTCTCCCCGGGGCCCGCGTGGTCCCCGACGAGGAAGCGCTGCGCCAGGAGGTGCGGGTCGCGGTGGCCCGGCACCTCGAACCGGTCCTGGAGGGCTTCGCCCCGCGCATGCGGCGCGGGCGGCGCGCCCTGTGGGGCATGGCCACCGACGAGGTCGTCGAGGGGCTCTGGTACGTCGGCCACCTGCTCGGCGGAGCCGAGGAGCGGCGGGCCGTGCGCGAGCTGGAGCTGCTGCTCCCCGGCGCGACGCTCCCGTACACGGGCGGCGCGGGCTTCCGTACGCTCGAAGGCCCGGACGGCCGGGAGCTGCCCACCCGAGACCGGGCGAGCTGCTGCTTCTTCTACACGGTCCGCCCCGAGGACACCTGCGTCACCTGCCCCCGCACCTGCGACGCGGACCGCGTGGCCCGGCTGACGGCGGCCGAGACCCCGGCCGCCGCCTGATCCGCCACGGACGGCCGTACGGCCCGGCACGGAACTGCAGCCCCGGGCGGTACGGCCGCCACCGGGCTCACTCGCGCCGGCGCGAGCCGCCGAACCTGCCGCAGGCCACGCAGATGTCGTGGATCCACTCCCCGGCGTCCGCGGCGACGAAGTCCTCCTCGCCGCACCAGGGGCAGTCCGCCTCCCGGCCCTCGTAGCGCCGCGCCCCCTCGAGCGGCGACTCCGCCCCCCGCCACTGCTGACCCAGCCACGCGCACGCCGGGCACCGCCACCACAGGACGTGCGGCCGCCGCCGCAGCGTGCCCCAGAACCGCAGCGCCTCCCCGCACCGCGGGCACCACTGCTGCGGCACATTCGTCCCCGCCATCTGAAACCCACCCGTCCGACTGACCGGAATTCGAACTCAACCCAAGACGTACGAGCGCCAGTTCGAGCAGCAACACCCTATCCGGCGGGCTCCGCCCCCCGATGGCGTCCACTTGCCCCGAAACCCGCGTGTGCCCCTCACCGGCTGCGCCACTATGGCGCCCGGAAAGCCGCACCGGCCACAAGCCGAACAGCCGCATACGCGAGGCAAGGACATCCGCATGAGACTGACCGACATATCGCTGGACTGGCTGCTGCCCGGCAGCCTGCTGATCCTGGGCGTACTTGCGGCAGTGGCGGTACTGGCCCGGGGCAAGCGCGAAGGCGAGAAGGCCGCGGCGGCCGAGGACAGCTGGGAGCGCAGCGAGGAACGGCGGCGGCGCAAGGAAGCCGTCTACGGGACCGCCTCCTACGTCCTGCTCTTCTGCTGCGCGGCGGTGGCCGCCGCGCTCTCCTTCCACGGGCTGGTCGGCTTCGGCCGGCAGAACCTCAACCTCTCCGGGGGCTGGGAGTACTTGGTCCCCTTCGGGCTCGACGGCGCCGCCATGTTCTGCTCGGTGCTCGCCGTCCGCGAGGCCAGCCACGGCGACGCGGCCCTCGGATCGCGCATGCTGGTCTGGCTGTTCGCGGGCGCCGCGGCCTGGTTCAACTGGGTGCACGCCCCGCGCGGCATCGGCCACGACGGCGCACCGCAGTTCTTCTCCGGCATGTCACTGTCCGCGGCCGTGCTCTTCGACCGCGCCCTGAAGCAGACCCGCCGGGCCGCACTGCGCGAACAGGGCCTGATCCCGAGGCCGTTGCCGCAGATCCGGATGGTGCGCTGGCTGCGTGCCCCCCGCGAGACCTTCGGCGCCTGGTCCCTGATGCTGCTGGAAGGGGTGCGCACGCTCGACGAGGCCGTGGACGAGGTGCGCGAGGACAAGAAGGAGAAGGAGCAGGACCGCCACCGCAGGCGGGAGCAACACCGCCTGGACCGCGCGCACATCAAGGCGCTCGGCCGGCAGAACCGGGCGTTCGGGCGCGTGGCCCGCGCCCGCCAGGTCGACGTACCGGGGCTGGCCCCCGGAGCGGGCTCCGCGCCGGTCGGCGCGGAGCCGGCCATAGCGGAAACGGGACAGCTGCCCCTTCGCCGAAGGCCCTCCCTGCAGGCCGTGAGCGGAACGGAATCCGCTGATACGGCCGGCGGCCCCCGGACGGTGGACCTCACCGCCGAGGACGACACCCAGACCCTTCCCCGGCTCGACTCGCTGGAGCGCAAACTGAAGGATCTGGAGCAGCAGTTCGGCTGACCGCCGCCGGGGCGATCCCGGTCCGGTGCGGGGCCCCGTCCGGCGGAAGGTCAGACGGGGCCCGCGTCGTTCGCCCCGTCCAGCTCGAACCACACCACCTTGCCGCCGCCCAGCGCCAGCGCGTCGACGCCCCAGTCGTCGGCGAGCGCCTGGACCAGCACCAGCCCCCTGCCGTGCGTACCGTCGTCGGCGGACGGTACGTACGGTCGGGGCCGGCGGGCCGCGTAGTCCCGGACCTCCACCCGCAGGCGGTCCCGGTCGATCGTCGCGGAGATCTCGGCGCCCTGATCGGTATGGACGAGCGCGTTGGTCACGAGCTCGGTGATCAGCAGCTCGGCCACGTCGGCCGCATCCGCCCGGCACCGGTGGCGCATCAACTCCCGTAACGCCCGGCGGACTTCCCCCACCGCCTTGAGATCGGCCCGCTTGACGCTACGGGTGATCCCCAGCGCGTCCACCGCTCCCCCGTCCTCGACGGACGGTTCGCGCGGTACCGGCCGCCCTCTCCTCCACAGCTTTCCGGTCTTCGCCCCCACCCGCACGGCGATGTACCTCCCGAATACCCTCGGCCGAATCGGCCCGCCTCTCGAACTGGCCTACGGGATGCATGCCCGCCGGGGGAATCCGCACGCATCCGGGCTCATGGGCGGGGCACGTTACGGAGGTTGGATCGCGCCATCTGGATCATCCGTCCGACCCCGCCGTCCAGCACGATCTTGCTGGCGGACAGTGCGAATCCAGTCACCATTTCGGCGCTGATCCTCGGAGGAATCGACAGGGCGTTGGGGTCGGTCACCACGTCCACCAGGGCGGGTCCCTTGTGCTTGAAAGCGTCCTTCAAAGCCGCTGTGAGCTGCTTGGGCTTCTCCACCCGGACCCCGTAGGCGCCCGCCGCGCGGGCGATCGCCGCGAAGTCGGGGTTCTTATTCGTGGTTCCGTACGAAGGCAGGCCGGAAACCAGCATCTCCAGCTCGACCATCCCGAGGGAAGAGTTGTTGAAGAGGACCACTTTGACGGGGAGGTCGTACTGCACGAGGGTGAGGAAATCTCCCATCAGCATGGAGAAACCGCCGTCGCCCGACATCGACACCACTTGACGTCCGCGATCGGTGAACTGTGCGCCGATGGCCTGCGGGAGGGCGTTGGCCATGGAGCCGTGGCTGAAGGAGCCGATGATGCGGCGCTTGCCGTTCGGGGAAAGATAGCGCGCCGCCCAGACGTTGCACATGCCCGTGTCCACGGTGAAGACGGCGTCCTCGTCGGCGAGTTCGTCGAGTACGGCGGCCACGTACTCGGGGTGGATGGGCGTGTGCTTCTCCACTTTCCGGGTGTAGGCCTTCACCACGCCTTCCAGCGCGTCCGCGTGCTTCTTCAGCATCCGGTCTAGGAACCGGCGGTCCGTCTTGACCTTCACCCGGGTGTTCAGCGCGCGCAGGGTCTCCCGTACGTCGCCCCAGACCGCGAGGTCCAGCTTGGAGCGGCGGCCGAGGTGCTCGGGCCGGATGTCCACCTGGACGATCTTCACGTCGTCGGGGAGGAAGGCGTTGTACGGGAAGTCCGTGCCGAGCAGGATCAGCAGGTCGCACTCGTGGGTGGCCTCGTAGGCGGCGCCGTAGCCGAGCAGCCCGCTCATACCGACGTCGTACGGATTGTCGTACTGGATCCACTCCTTGCCGCGCAGGGCGTGCCCGACGGGGGCCTTGACCCGGCCCGCGAACTCCATCACCTCGGCGTGCGCCCCGGCGGTGCCGCTGCCGCAGAACAGCGTGACCCTGTCGGCCTCGTCGACGAGCCGGACCAGCTTCTCGATCTCCCCGTCCCCGGGCCGTACGGTCGGCCGCGCGGTCACGATGGCGTGCTCCACGCTCTTCTCCGGCGCGGGCAGGGAGGCGATGTCCCCGGGCAGGGAGATCACCCCGACCCCGCTGCGGCCGACGGCGTGCTGGATGGCGCTCTGCAGCACCCGGGGCATCTGCTGCGGGTTGGAGATCAGCTCGCTGTAGTGGCTGCATTCGGTGAACAGCCGGTCGGGGTGGGTCTCCTGGAAGTAGCCGAGGCCGATCTCGCCGGAGGGGATGTGCGAGGCCAGCGCGAGGACCGGGGCCATGGAGCGGTGGGCGTCGTAGAGCCCGTTGATGAGGTGGAGGTTGCCCGGGCCGCAGGAACCGGCGCAGGCGGCCAGGCTGCCGGTGATCTGGGCCTCGGCGCCGGCCGCGAAGGCGGCGGTCTCCTCGTGGCGGACCTGGATCCACTCGATGCCACCCGTTCGGCGGATGGCGTCGACGACCGGGTTGAGGCTGTCGCCGACGACTCCGTACATCCGCCGCACCCCCGCGCGCACGAGGATGTCGATGAACTGCTCCGCCACGTTCTGCTTGGCCATGGAGGGGGCGCCCTTTCCGGTTCGGCTCTGCCGTGTGCGCCTTCCATCCACGCACGAACCGCGGGGTTACGCCTCCCAGACCGCGGCGGCCGTCCGGTCGTCGGCGTACCCCTTGAGGCGCAGCTGAACGTCCGCGAGGTACTCCGCGAGCCCCGGCGGCCCCGCCTGCCCCCACCGCCCGGCGAGCTCCACCGCCAGCGCCTCCTCTTCCCGCACCGGATCCGCGAACCCGGCGGAACAGAGCAGCAGCACGTCCCCGGGCCGAGCCACGGAGGCCCGGAACCGGAACCCGGTTTCGCCGGCCCGGGCGGCGCCGGCACTGGCGGGCCCGGCCCAGGCGGAGGCC
>NZ_JBSGXB010000222.1:0-12762 GCF_053609185.1 Streptomyces sp. NPDC054956
GAAGCGGAGCACCGTACCGGCCGCGGGGAGGGCGCCTGTGGAGGTCGCCGGGCGGGCATCGACAGCGGTCATGAGACTGACACTCCAGGAAGTGAGGGGGCGAGCAGATGGGGGGAGCGCGGATCAGCCCTTGACCGCGCCCTGCATGATGCCGCCCACGATCTGCCGGCCCAGCAGGCCGAAGACGAGCAGCACGGGCAGCGTCCCGAGCAGGGTGCCCGCCATGATCACGGACTGGTCGTGGACGTAGCCGCCGCCCAGCTGGCGCAGGGCGACCTGCACGGTCGGCTCCTGCGAGGACAGTGCGACCACCGGCCAGAAGAAGTCGTTCCAGGCCGTCATGAAGGTGAGCAGGCCGAGCACGGCCATCGCGGGCCGGGCCACCGGCACCACGATCGACCAGAAGACGCGGGCGTACGAGGCTCCGTCGACCCGGGCCGCCTCGATCAGCTCGTCCGGCAGGGACTGCGCGAGGAACTGCCGCATGAAGAACACGCCGAAGGCGGAGACCAGGCCGGGCAGGACGACGGCCTGGAGCTGGTTGACCCAGTGCAGCTTCACGATCAGCATGAACAGCGGGATCACCCCCAGCTGCGGCGGGATCATCATCGACGCCACGACGGCGCCGAGCAGCGCGCCGCGCCCCCGGAACCGCAGTTTGGCGAAGGCGAATCCGGCGAGGGTGGAGCACAGCACCGTGCCCACGGTGATCGAGGTCGAGACGATCAGCGAGTTGAGGAGGGCCCGGCCGATGTCCGCCTCGTCCAGGACCGCCTGCAGGTTGACCAGCAGCCGGGGGCCCGGCAGCAGCGAGGGCATGGGCCGGGCCAGATCGGCGTTGGAGCGGCTCGCCGCCACCAGCGTCCAGTACAGCGGGAAGGCCGAGACCAGCACCGCGCAGACCAGTACCGCGTAGGTGAGCCGGCCACCGCGCCGGGCGCCCGGGGAGGAGCTCATCGGCCGGCCTCCTTGAGGGAACGGCGGCGCACGAGCAGGGCGTTGACCCCGACCAGCGCCACGATCAGCAGGAACATCACCCAGGCGATGGCCGCGGCCCGGCCCAGGTGGAAGAAGCCCCAGCCCTGCTCGTACATGTACAGGCCGAGGGTCTGGTACTGGTGCGAGATGCCACCCGACATGGACCCCTCGAAGAGCAGGGGCTCCCCGAACAGCTGGGTGGCGCCGATCGTGGAGACCACCACCGTGAAGACGATCGTGGGACGCAGCCCGGGAAGGGTCACGTGGAGGAACTGCCGCCACTTAGAAGCCCCGTCCACCTCGGCCGCCTCGTACAGCTCGCCGGGGATGGACTGCATGCCCGCCAGGTAGATCAGCGTGTTGTAGCCGGTCCAGCGCCACACCACGATGGTGGAGACGGCGAGCTGCGAGGCGGCCGTACCGCTCTGCCAGTCCACCGCGTCGATGCCGGCCAGCCCCAGCACCTGGTTGACGAGCCCGAAGTCCCGTCCGAAGAGCTGGGCGAAGATCAGCGAGGCGGCGGCGACGGACGTCGCGTACGGAAGCAGCAGTGCGGTGCGGAAGAAGGTCCTCGCCCGCAGCCGGTAGTTGAGGAGGTGGGCCAGCCCCAGTGCGACGAGCAGCTGCGGGACGGTGGACAGGACGCCGATGGTGAAGGTGTTGCGCAGGGCCGTCCAGAAGAACGGATCGGTGAACAGGGCGGTGTAGTTGTCGAGCCCCCGCCATTCCATTTCCCCGGGGTTCTGGAGCTCGACGCGGTAGACGGAGACGTACGCCGTATAGAGGAGCGGGAACAGCCCGAAGGCGGCGAAGAGGGTGAAGAAGGGGGCGACGAAGGCGTACGGGGCCACGGACAGGGCCCGGCGCGGTCGCGGGGAGGGCAGCGCGGGTGCGGTCACGGTGGCTCAGCCCAGGGCGTTCTTGACGGCCTTCTTCGCGTTCGACCAGGCGGTCTCGGGCGGTGTGCCCTTGCGTTCCACCTCGCTCAGCGCGTTGGCGATCTGGTCGGCGATGTCCTTGTCGTGGACCCCCAGCACCTGGACGGGAGCCTGCTCGGCGGCGTCACCGAAGATCCGGCCGATCGGCGCGTCCGAGAAGTACGGGTCGGTGGCGTCGGCGACCTGGCCGATGGCCTTGACGGCGGAGGGGAAGTTGCCCTGCTTGCGGAAGAGCTTGGTCTGCTGCTCGGGCGCTGTCAGCCACTTGACCAGCTCGTACGCCTCCTTCTTGTGCTGGGCGGCGCGGGGCACGGCGAGGTAGGAGCCGCCCCAGTTCCCGGCCCCGCCGGGCAGCTGGGCCACGTCCCACTTGCCCTTGCCCGCGTCCCCGGCCTGCCCCTTGATGTAGCCGAGCATCCAGGCGGGGCAGGGCATGGTGGCGAAGGAGCCGGAGGAGAAGGCCTGGTTCCACGGCGGGGACCACTGGTCGAGTTTGGCGCTGAGCCCGTCCGCCGAGGCCTTGACCGAGGCCTCCCAGGCGGACTTCACGGCGGGGCTGTTCTCGTAGATCAGCGCGCCCGAGGCGTCGTAGTACCGCTCCTTCGCCTGGCCGACCATGACGGCGTTCAGGCTGCCGACGCTGTCCAGCCAGCTGCTGCCGGCCGGCGCCTTGTCCCGGTACTGGCGGCCCAGGTCCAGATAGCCCTCCCAGGTCGCCCACTTCGCGGCCAGTTCCGTACGGTCGGTGGGCAGGCCCGCGGCCTTGAACAGGTCGCTGCGGTAGCACATGGCCTCGGGGCCGACATCGGTGCCGAGACCGAGCACCTTGCCGTCCTTGGTGGTCGCGGCCGCCCATGTGGCGGCGGCGAACTCGTTCTGCAGCGAGGCCCCCCCGTACTCCTTGAGGTCCGTGAACTTGTCGGCCTGCTTCTGCGTCACCGACGCGATGCGGCCCACCTCGAGGCCCTGGACGTCCGCCAGTCCGCCGCCGCCGGCGAGCCGCGTCTGGAGCGACTTCCAGTAGTCCTGCTCGTCCTCGGTGTCCGTCTGCTTGATCTTGACGTTCGGGTGGAGCTGCTCGTACTCGGCGTAGAGCCCGGCTTCCTGGTAGCCGAAGGCGCCGAACAGGTCGACGGTGACGGTGACGTGGCCGTTCTCGCCGCCGGCGGACTTCGGGTCGGCGTCGGAGCCGGAACCGCAGGCGGCGAGGAGGGTCCCGGCGAGAGCGAGGGCGCCGATGCGGAGCGGACCTCTTCGGGCGGCTCGGGGGATGGACATGGTGCGGCCTCCTGGGCTCGGCGGGGACGGCTCTTCCGAAGGCGAGTCTTGAGAGCGCTCTCAAGAACGCGAGTGGAGCGTGCACCCCACACCGACGCCGCGTCAAGAGCCGAGACGCAAGGCACGGGTTGAAACAGGTCAGGCAGATGCTCGGCGCGGTCGTCTGCGGCATCGGGCGTCCGAGGCCCGGGGATGTCCGGGCTCAGGTCGGTCGGGGACGGCACGGGCATGCGAGCAAGGACGGGGCGCCGGCGCGCGAGCGAGGAGGGCGCGCGGGCATGCGAGCAAGGACGGGGCGCCGGCGCGCGAGCGAGGAGGGCGCGCGGGCGCGAGAGGCGCGGGCCTCGGAGGCGGAGCAATCACGCCGGTTCGGCCGGAGCGGGCACACCCACGCGGGGGCGTGCCCGCCGGCGAGTTCTTCGCGATCGGGACGGTGGCGCAGGGGCTCGAGGTCCGAGCGCCTACCGGCCCGGCCCGGCCCTCAGAGCCCCAAGCTCTGCTTGCGCCGCTTCGCCTCTTCCTGCTGCGCCTTCTCGACGAGGCGCCTCTCTTCCGCGGGGAACGAGTCGAACAGGGTCTTGAGGCGCCTCATGCGGCCCTCGTGATCGGTGCGCCAGTTGTCGGCCTTCTTCCCGATCCACGTCTTGGGGAGCATGGCGTCGACGTTCGTCATGGCGGTGCGGATCTCGCGCACCGCGTTCTCGATCGCGTTCATGTCCTGGCGGCACATGTAGTCCGCCTGGTCTTCCCGGGGTATCCCCATGGCTCTTCGCGCTCCTGTGGTCGGTCGTGTCAGTGGGTGGGGATCTTCAGGACGAACGGGGCGTTGCCCGCCATGAAGAGGTTCCCCGACGCGTAGGTCAGGGCTTCCGGCATCGTGCAGGGGAGCTTCTTCGCGTCGACCGAATGCCCCTCCTTGCAACCCGAGTCGGACCCCGAGCCCGAGTCGGAGCCCTTTCCGGAGGCCTGTTCGGCCACGAGCTCGGCCTTTCCGCCGGCCACGTGGAGGACGTACTGGGCCGAATCGTCCCGCACGCGGACGTAGACGCCGTTCCCGTCGTCCCCGGCCATCCACGTGAGTTCCAGATCGGCGGGGTTCGTCTTCACGCCCGCGGCTTCCGCGGGCAGGGCGAGCTTGCCGGTCGAGCCGTCCTTGCCGACGGTGACGACGTCGCCGAGCCGCCCCACCGCGCCCCTCTTCGAGGAGCGCAGGTACACCGTCCCGGAGTGGTCCACGGCTGCCCCGGGAGCGATGACCTGCTCGTCCTCCGTGCCGGCCGTGCTCCCCGGCGGAGCCTGGTACAGGCGGGTCAGCAGCCCGGATTCGAGGCGCCAGACCACATCACCGTCGACGAACAGGAGGGAGCCGTCGGGGTACGTACCGAAGGGCATGAGCACGTTGTCGGACAGCTGGAAGTCCTGCGCGGGGGCGGTGGCGGGCACCGGCACACCGAGCTTCCTGCGCCCGTCCGGAGCGCCGGCGAGGACCGTCGTGCGCACCCCGCCGGCCTGGAGGTTCAGCAGTTGCGAACGGCCCCCGACCACGAAGGAGTTCGGGGACAGCACGACCAGCCCACCGGTGCCGTTCGTCTCGCTGCCGAAGATGGTCCTGGCCTTGTGGTCGTCCTCGATCACGGCCAAGGAGGCGGACGATCCGTACAGCTTCCCGTCGGGGCCGACCGTCAGGCCGTCGGGGTCACCGTCGAAGGCCAGCCAGGCGCCGCCCAGGTTCTTGCCCGGAGGGTGGGCGGTGCTCAGCAGGGCCTCGGCCTGCCCCTTGGCCGGTTCCTTCCACTTGCCGCCGTCCCCGCCCGTACAGCCGCCGAGGACGAGGAGGGCGACCGCGGCCGCCCCGGCCGCCGGCCATCCCCTGCCGCCACCACGTCGCATCACAGCCGAACCCCGTTCCTCGTACATGAAACGCACCGCACGTCAGCCGACCCCGCGAGCGAAGGAATCCCTCATCGCGTCGTCGAAGTTGTCCAGCTCGCCGTGGTTCTCGCTCTTGGTCTTGATCCACCACTGGTTGAAGGCGGCGCGGTCGGCATCGTTGCGGATGACGATGGCGCCGTTGGCCCACTCCGGGTGGCCCGGGGGAGCCTGGACGACGCCCGACCGTACGAGCCCCTGCATCAGCGGGATCTGCATCGAGGTCGAGTCGCTGAACTTGATCCCCGTGTAGTCGCTCTGGACCTGGTTGGCCTCGCCGGAGGGGAACTTGGACCCGCCGTACGGGATGCCGGCCCAGATCGCGGCCTGGGCCCATTTGCCGGCCAGGGCCACCGCCGCCGGGGCGCCGGGCAGCGGGACGGCCGCCGCGCCGCTGGCGATGATGTTGAACCAGAGCAACTGCTTGGCGTGCTCGGCGTCCCTCAGGGCCGCCTCGTCCATGTTGACGTTGTGCGCCGACACCGACACCTCTCCGCGCAGCTCCGCCAGGTTCTTCAGGTACGTGCCCTCGTCGCCGGTGATTCCGTTCTGGGAGGTGAAGGTGATCTGCGCGTTGATGGCCTGGATGACGTTGCCCGCCTCGTCGCGGTTCTTCATGATCTCGCTGAGGAACGCCCCGGCGGGTGCCCGGCCCACGGCGATCGTGCCGTCCGCGTTGACCGTCGCGCCGTTCTGCGAGACGCCGGTCGACGTCGCGAAGTCCGGTGTGTAGGCCTGGAAGACGTTGGACAGCGCCTTCGCCACCTCGAGGCTGTCCGGGTACTGCTCCTTCTCGAAGCCGCTCTTCTTCTTGTCCGCTTCGAACTTCGCCGCACCCGCGTTGATGATGTTGGCGGCCGCCTGGGCGGACTCCATGGGGTGGTTCTGGCGGTCGTTCGTGGCCAGGCGGATCACCGTGGCCGGCCACTTGTAGTCCTCCGTCTGGAGGCCGGGAGTCGCCCAGTGGTCGCTGACGAGCTGCTGCGCGTGCTTGGGGCCGTCGTCGCCGTTCAGCAGGAACCGGGAGGCGTCGGGGTTCTCGCCGACGCGCTGCATCAGCGCGATCGAGGGGTCGTTGGCGTCGATGGCCCGGACGCGCGTCAGGGCGTCGTCCCTGCCCTCGGTGACATAGCTGTGCGCCAGGCCGAGCGAGTCGTACCAGGCGTTCTTGGGGTCCACGAAGGCGTCCGGCGTGTAGCCGGAACCGACGATCCCGCCCTTGGTGAAGGTGGGACGCATCTGCTGCTTGTCCCGCCAGTCGAGCATCGCGCCCCCGACCGCGGAGAGCGTCTTCGGCTCCCACTGGTCGCCGCTGGGACCGTACTTGAACAGCATCCCGACCGACCACATGTCGCCGTTCGCCGGGTTGGTCAGGGCCTTCACGTACGCCGGGTCCGCCGGAATCTTGCCCTCCTGCTGGAGGGTGAAGATCCGGTTGAGGCCCGTGGAGTAGAGCCCGATGATCCGCTCGGAGTCCTTCGTGAAGACCGCGCCGCCGTGCGTGCCGTCCTCGGTGTGGAGGGCGCGGGGCACCTGGGCGGCGTAGGCGACGCCGCCCGCCTTGGCGAAGGCCGCCAGGTAGGTCGGGTCGTCCTGGTGGTCGGCGATCGACCGGCCGATGGCCTCGATGTCCTCGCGGGCGCCGGGGGCGTTGGGGTTGTCGAGCGCCTTCTTGAGAGTGGCGGCCTCCTGCTCGGCCTCCTTGGCGCTCTGCGCGAGGACGTCCGCCATGTCCCAGGGGATGTCGATGATGTTCCCGTCCGGGGTGCACAGGCCGGTCCACCCGCCGGCCTCCTCCAGGTTGCGGGCCAGATCGGCGCGCTTGGACATGTCGCGGGCATCGGCGCCGACGGCCCCCGCCTGCTGGGCGATGAGCGACAGGTCGAGGGCGCCGTCCCACGCCCCGAAGTTCTTGCGGATCAGTGCCCCGTGTCGTGCCAGTGCCTGTTCCAGGTCCCCGAGCCGGTCGGCGAGCTTTCGAACGCGCACCGGATCGACGCCTACGTATTCCCCCATG
Source organism: Streptomyces sp. NPDC054956 (assembly GCF_053609185.1). NCBI lineage: Bacteria > Bacillati > Actinomycetota > Actinomycetes > Kitasatosporales > Streptomycetaceae > Streptomyces > Streptomyces sp. NPDC054956. The sequence goes on from NZ_JBSGXB010000222.1 coordinate 7,141, forward strand.
AAACGCAACGCCCCTTCGTGTGTCCGCGGCAGGCGATCGGCGGTCGACGATCGCGAGCGGCCGGACACAGGCTAGGGGGCGGTTGATCGAATCCGGCCTCTTCTTTGCGGTCCTTTAGCGAAACTGGACCACCTCTTGCACTTGCGGTCATGAGTCAGGGGGGCCATGCCCGGCGACAGGGGTTGCGGGCTACGCGGAACCCCGCCGGACCAAGGAGGTCGGGGTGATCACCGAACCGGGGACCCCGCGCGCGCCGTGCTCCTTGTCCAGGGTGCGCAGCAGAAGTCGGGCCATCAGCCGGCCCATGCCCTCGATGTCCTGGCGCACGGTCGTCAGCGGCGGATCGGCGGTCTCCGCCACCAGTTCCGCGTCGTCGAAGCCGACCAGCGCCACGTCCCGCGGCACCGAGCGGCCCCGCTCGCGCAGGACGCCCAGCGCGCCCGTCGCCATCAGGTCGTTCGCGGCGAACACGGCGTCGAGTTCCGGACAGCGCTCCAGCAGCTCCGCCATCGCCCGGGCCCCGCCCGCCGCCGTGAAGTCGCCCTCGGCGATCAGGGCCGGATCGGCGTCGAGCAGCACGTCCCGGTATCCGTCCAGCCGGTCGGTGGCCGAAGTCTGGTCCAGCGGCCCGGCGATGTGCGCGATCTGCCGCCGCCCCTGGGACACCAGGTACCGTACGGCCTCGCGCGCGCCCCCGCGGTTGTCGGCGTCGACGTACGCCACCGGACCGTGCTCCCCGGGGCCGCCCGTCCAGCCCGGCCGGCCGCCGTAGACCGTGGGCATGCCGATGCGGCGGGTGATCGCGGGCAGCGGGTCGTCCGTGTGCAGGGAGAAGGCCAGGGCTCCGTCGACGTGGCCACCCGCCAGATAGCGCTCGATGCGGTCGTAGTCGCCCCGGTCCTCCACGAGCAGCAGCACCAACTGCATGTCGTTCGCGGTCAGTTCCTTGCTGATGCCCCGGACCTGCCGGGAGAAGAACGGGTCGGAGAAGATGCGGATCTCCGGCTCGGCGATGATCACGGCGACGGCCCCGGTGCGCCGGGTCACCAGCGTGCGCGCCGCGTGGTTGGGCACGTAGCCGAGTTCCCGGATGGCGGCCTCGACCTTCTCCACGAGGTGCCGGCGGACGCCGTCGCCGCCGTTCACGACGCGCGAGGCGGTGGCCCGGGACACCCCGGCGCGCGCCGCGACCGCCTCCAGCGTGGGCCGGCCGGCGGGAAGCTGTTCGGCCACGGGCGCTCCTCGTGCGTGTCCGGGGGCGGCGGCCCGGGCCCTGTCGGCCTGGGTTCCGGCCCTGTCGGACAGCAGGGTAACCCGTACCGCGGGGAAGTCTGAGAGCGCTCCCCGCGGCACGGGCCCGGTCCTACCAGCCGATGCCGAGGGTGAGCCCGGTCGGCGGGTTCGCGTTGCCGAGGATCTGCACGGTGGACTGGTCGTTGACGTCGTCGTAGGGGAAGCCGTAGGCCCGCTTGTTCAGGCCCACGGTGTGGAAGAAGCCGGCGTAGTCGTTCTTCGCCGTTCCGCCGTAGTACGCCGCCGGGGCGTACCAGGTGGCGGTGTCCAGGGCCACGCCCCGGTTGAGCGCGGCGCAGAACTCCGCGCCGAGCTGCTTCTCGATGTCGTTGCCCGAGGCCAGCGCGCCCGCGCAGGCCATCACGTCGGGCGAGGTGGGCTTGCGCAGGGCGAAGGAGCCCGCTCCGTTCTTGCCGAAGGTGAGCACGGACCCGCTCACCCGCCCGGAGAAGGTCTCGCCGAGCCGGGAAAGGGTGAACTGGTGGGTGGTGTAGTGGTTCCAGACCTGGTCGATGTAGGCCGCCAGGTGGTTCTGCTGCGCGCCGCCCGCCAGGAAGAGGTCCGAGGAGCGCGGCGCGACGATCCGGTAGGAGTTCTGCAGCGGCCTGAAGGCGGCCCCGACCGAGGCCGCGTACTGCTGCATGACCTGGGCGCGGGTCAGGGTGATGCCCTGGGTGGTGTCGTAGCCGCTGGAGGTCTGGCGCAGCCGCGAGGTCATCGGGAAGCCGAACTGGTCGACCTGGGTGGTGTTCCCGCCGAAGGCGACCTGGCCCTGCACGTAGGTGTACTCGTACCAGTCGTAGTACACGTCGCTGTTGGGGTCGTCGGGATTGCGCAGGTCGGGGCCGCCCCAGCCCTGGTCGTCGGGGGAGACCGGGATGAAGACCGGGGAGCCGAGCGAGACGTAGATCCGGCCTCCGCGGATCGAGGGCGGTGAGGGCACCGTCCCGCCCACCTGGGCGAGGGTGAAGGACATGTCGGGGTAGGCGATCCCCTTCTTGACGAGGTGGCCGGGGGCGGCCGCGTCCAGGTGGTTGATGTGGGCCATGGAGCCGTCGGGCTTCATGTACGACCACTGGCCCGGGGTCACCTGACCGAGGACGGTGACGTGGATCTGCGCGTCGGAGTACGTTCCGCGGGTGTTGTTCTGGAAGGTGATCGGGAAGCTCCCGGTCCCGCCTCCACCACCTCCGTCACCCCCGCCACCCCCGCCGCCGGAGCCGACGGTGGCGGTGAAGTGCGGGGTGTCGTACAGCGGTCCGCCCTTCTCGTACGTGAACCAGTACGTGAGCGCGGAGCCCGGGGTCAGTCCGGAGACCGTCTGCTGCCAGGTGCCGGCGTTGTTCGTCATCCGGAAGTTCTGCTGCCCCAGCCCGCCGCCCGGCAGGTAGTGGACGTCCACCAGGGCCGCCGGGGAGGCCGGCGTGAACCAGATCCGGACCGAGCCGGAGCCCTGCGCGGTGACGCCCTGCGTGTAGTCCGCGGCGGCCGCCCGGGTGGGTGCGGGGCCGATGAGGAGGGCTCCCGCCAGGGAGATCAGCGCGATCAGCAGGACCAGGAGGGGATGACGGCCGCGGAGCGGCGGCCGGGGAGTGTTCTCGGGCGTGTTCATGTGCGCGTTCCCCGATTCCCTCAGTGCCCGAAGTCGAACCAGTTGAGGTTCACGTAGTCGGCCGGCTGGCCGCTGGTGAAGGTCAGGTACACGTCGTGCTTGCCCGTGACGCCCGTGATGTTCGCCGGCACCGTCTTCCAGCTCTGCCAGCCGCCCGTTCCGGCCACGGCGAAGCTGCCGACCGGCGCGCTGGTGCGGCTGTCGAGGCGGACCTCGACGAGTCCGCTGATCCCGCCGGCCGCCCCGCTGGCCACGCGCCCGTGGAACTGCGTCGCCGGGCTTCCCGTACCGAAGTCGACTCCCTTGTACAGGGCCCAGTCGCCGTTGCCGATCGTGGTCAGGTCCTGGCCGCCGCCGGTGTCCGTGGTGGTCTCCTTGGCCGTCCCGGACTGGCCGTCGTACGACTCGGCCTGGATGGCGGAGTACGCGTCGCGGCCGCCGCCCGGCGGGGTGGTGGGAGGCGTCGTCGGGGGCGTGGTCGGAGGCGTCGTGGGGGGTGTGGTCGGGGGCGTCGTCGGCGGGGTGGACGTGCCGCCCGTCGACTGGAGTACGGAGACGTAGTCGACGACCATCGGGTGGCCGGGCTGGGTCCCCGCGTCGGGCCCGCCGCCGAAGGCCGCCGGGAACTCCCCTCCCATGGCCACGTTCAGGATGATGAAGTACCCGTGATTGGTGGCGTTGGTCCAGGTGGCGGCGTCCACCTGACTGGCGCGCACGGTGTGGAAGTTGAACCCGTCGAGGGAGAAGCGCATCTCCTCCACGGCGGTGGACCGGTCCCACTCCACCGCGTAGGTGTGGAAGCCGCCCTGGCAGGTGGTGCCGGTGCACGCGCGCTGGCCGCCGATGCCCGACTTCTCGTTGCACGGGCCACCGGGGCTGGTCCCGCAGTGCATCGTGGCCCACTCGTTGTTGATGCCCTGGACGTTCTCCAGGATGTCGAGCTCGCCGACCCCCGGCCAGTTCCACCAGTTGCCGCGGTAGGGCGCGCCCAGCATCCAGAACGCCGGCCAGTACCCCTTGGCCGCCGCTCCCGTCACGTCGGGCATCTGGATACGGGCCTCCGTGCGCAGCTTGCCGCCCGCCGGGGGCTGGAAGTCGGAGCGCCTGGTCTCCACGCGCCCGGAGGTCCAGTTGCCGGCGGCGTCCCGGCGCGGGGTGATGCGCAGGTTGCCCGCTCCGTCGAGGGAGACGTTGTCGGCGTTCGCGGTCATCGTCTCGACCTCGCCGGTGCCGAAGCCGGCCGGGCCCCCGGGGTAGCTCGTCCCGGTGGTGTACTGCCAGTCGGCGGTGTTGATGCCGGAGCCCGAGGGCCCGTTGAAGTCGTCCAGGAAGACCTGGGACCAGCCCGCCGGGACCGGTGGGGCGGCGGCGTTCGCGGGCAGGGTGACGACCGCGGCGGCCGCGGCGGCCACCGCCATGGTGCTCAGTGCGGCGATGACGGCCCGTCGGACCGGCCGTCGGACCGACCGTCGTTCTCTGCCTGGTGTCAGACGCATGGATGCCCTCTCCGAGAAGGGGTGGGGGGATTCCGGATGAGGCTTGAGAGCGCTCTCAAGCCTGCCGGTGGTCACTGTGCTCCCCGCCCCGGGGGCCGTCAAGGGATCGCGCGGGAAAGGCGCCGGGTCGCCCCGGTCCGCGGTCGGCGCCTCCCGCGCGCCTATCGTCCGGCGGGGCGGCGCGACAAGCCTGATTACGGCCGTTTGCCCTTGTGTCGCCAACTGGGCATGCCCTCTTGTGAGTTGAGGCCACGATCCCAACAATGCGCATGACAACCGAAGGATCTTCGGTCGCATTGTCACCAGAGGGGAACCCCCACATGAACAAGCCTCTCGCCGGCGCCGTGTTCGCCCTGCTCCTCACCGGAGCGGCGGCGGCCCCGGCCGTGGCCCAGGCACCCCGGGACACGGCCGCGCAAGCCGTGGCCGTCAACTTCGCCGGCACGGTAGCGCTCAGCAACTGCTCCGGTTCCGTCGTCCGCGTACCCAACTCGCAGCCGAACGACCCCGCCCTCGTGCTGTCCAACGGCCACTGTCTGGAGTCCGGCATGCCGGCGGCCGGCCAGGTCATCAAGGACAAGGCCTCCAGCCGCTCCTTCTCGCTGCTCAACGCCTCGGGGAGCAAGGTCGCCACGCTGCGCGCGAGCAAGATCTCGTACGCGACGATGACCGACACGGACATCTCGATCTACCAGCTGACCAAGACGTACGCGCAGATCAGCAGCCAGTACGGGATCAACGCCCTGACCCTGAACGACGCCCACCCGGTCCAGGGAACGGCGATCAAGGTGGTCTCCGGCTACTGGAAGCGCACCTACAGCTGCAACGTCGACGGGTTCTCCTACCTCCTCAAGGAGGGGGAGTGGACCTGGAAGTACTCGCTGCGCTACACCTCGGCCTGCAACACCATCGGCGGCACCTCGGGCTCGCCCGTGATCGACACGACGACGGGCAAGGTCGTCGCCGTGAACAACACGGGCAACGAGGACGGCGGCCGCTGCACGCTGAACAACCCGTGCGAGGTGGACCAGAGCGGTGCGGTGACGGTCCGCCAGGGCATCAACTACGCGCAGCAGACCTACATCATCGTCCCCTGCGTGGGTGCCGGTAACAAGATCGACCTCGCCCGCCCCGGCTGCACCCTGCCGAAGCCCTAGTCGAACGCGTCGGGGCCCGCCCGGAATCCGGACGGGCCCCGACGTTAGGCGCTGGTCAGCCCGT
>NZ_JBSGXB010000223.1:0-12750 GCF_053609185.1 Streptomyces sp. NPDC054956
TGTAACCGTTGGGCTTGGCGAGGAGAGCGGTGTTGTCGAGCTTCGCCTCGGCCGTCACCGAGAACGAACCCGTGTCGTCGACGACCGGACCCGCGGCGGTGGCCGCCTGGGTGGTGCCGTTCAGGACCAGGGCGCCGCCCGTGACGGGCGTACCGGTGGTCGCGGTCAGGGTGCGGCCGTTGCCGGAGGTGTCGGCGAAGCCGGGGCCGGCCGTGGTGAGGTCCCAGGCTCCGGCCAGGTCGACGGCGGGCTTGCCGGTCGCCGGGTCGAAGAGCGAGGAGTCCTGCTTGACCTCGGTGGCGCTCTTCTCGTCCTGCCAGACCTTGACCTCGTCGATCCGGCCCGGGAGCTGCTCGGTCCAGGCGGCGGACTGCTTGGAGGCGCCGATTCCCATGACGCCGAGGGCGGCGATGGGGTTGGCGACGGTCATCTGGCCCTGGAGCTTCCCGTTGACGTACAGCTTCGCGATGTCGGTGGACTCGTTGTACGTGGCGGCGACGTGGGTCCACACCCCGGCCTGCGCCGGGTTCAGACCGTTCAGCTTGCTGATCGCGCCGGTACCGCCCGCGGTGTCGTCCGTGGCCATCTGCATCGACCACGGCTGGCCGGCGGCGGCGGTGATGGCGACACCGCTGAAGTTCTTGCCGCCCTGGGCCAGCATCGAGAAGGTGCCGTCCGTGCGGTCCAGGCGGACCCAGCCGGCCACGGTGAAGGAGCTACGGGTGTCGAACACCGGCTTGGCGCTGTTCGCGTACTGGCCGTTCGTCAGCTGGAGCGTGCGGTCCTCGTGCGGGGTGGGCGCCTGCACCCAGCCACGCCGGCCGTTCTGCGGGCGCTGGGCCCCGGCGGCGAGGTACATGTTGTTCCTGAGCGCCGTGTCGGTGGTCGAGTTGTCGATGGCCTGGCCGGAGGCCTCGTCGAAGTTCCAGTAGCCGATCGCGTCGGGGCCCTCCTTGACCACGAAGTCGACGATCTTCGTCGCGCCCCAGCGGCCCACGGGGTCCTTGGCCTTCACGCTCAGCTTCATCGTCCCCGACACCGGCGGGGTGATCGAGACGGTCGGGTTCGAGCCCGCGACCTCGGTCCACGCGGTGTCCGTGGACAGCTTGTACTGGTAGGCCGTGACGGTGTCGCCGCTCGCCGGTGCGAAGGTGAACTGACCTGCCTGGCCGGGCTTGCCGGCCGACGCGCAGGCGGTGCTGGTGCACTGGCTGTACGGGGCGCCGAAGGTGACCGCCGGGGCCTTGGGGGCGCTGGAGTCGACCTTGAAGTAGCAGTCGGCGCTGGGGTTGCTGGTGCGCTCGTGGCCGTCGGCGTACGAGCGGGTCCAGGTCCGGAAGCGGTACTGGGTGCCGTCGGTCAGCGTGGCGGGCGGGTCACTGGTGACCTTGACGTTGTCCCCCACGAATCCCGTGGAGGGCCGGCTGATGTAGTCGGCGTCGCCCGCGTTGGCCTTGACCGGGGTCCAGGTTCCGTTGGTCTCCTTCTTCTCGGTCTGCATGAGGATCCGCTCCTGGACGCCTGCCTCGCCGCCCCAGACGGTCTCGGTGATCGCGGTCATGGCCGGCGTCGGGTCCGAGATGACGGAGGGCTTGGCGGCGTCGTTCGAGCAGATCTCGCCCGAGCCCGTGACCAGACCCACGTAGATCGGGGTGTTGGGCCTGCCGATGTAGTCGACGGACAGGACCGCGTCGTTGCGGAAGCGCTTCCACGAGGCGGTGTCCGACTCGTCCTCGGCCCGCAGCTCCAGGTTCAGCCGGTTGTACTTGCCGTTGGCGAAGTCCTGGACGGTGGGGGTGAGGTTCTCGTCCGGCTCGTCAGGATGGTTGTCCGAGAACTCGACTGCCTCGGCGGGTGAGTTCGGGTCGCAGGCGGAGCCGCGGCCGGCGGACAGCCAGCGGTCGCCCATCAGGTCGGCGTAGTTGGGCTTGTTGCCCCAGCTCGTCGACGGGGAGATCTCCCCGTCCATGCGGACCAGCCAGACGTTGCGGACCTCGCACTGGAAGGCCCACGGCTCGGTGACGCGGAAGCGGGCCCACAGGACGTCCTTGCCCGCCAGCTTCTTCGGGGAGAACTCGAAGTACAGGCGCTGCACGTAGCCCGGGCCGCAGTAGTAGCCGCCCCAGGAGCCGCACTTGCCCATGCCCTTGCCCTGGCCGTCGCTGCCGTTGTCGAAGTCCCAGAACGAGACACCGTCGTTGCGGAGGGCCGTGTGCTCCGTGCCGTCGTCCAGAGCGACCGAGGGGTCGATGTAGAGGGGGAACGCGGCCGGGTCGCTCTGCTCGAGCAGCGCGGCGTCCGGTACGACGGCCAGCTTGTCCTTGGCGACGTGGACCGGCATGTTCTTGGCCTGCGAACCGAGGATCGGGCCGTCGGCGGGACGAGCGGTCGGCTCGCCGCCCACGGGAGGCTTCGGCAGCGCGCCACCCTCCGTCTTGGCGGCGGCGACCTTCTCCTTCGCGGACAGGGTCAGCGGTGCGGGGACGCCCTTGGAGTCCCACATCAGCGCCGGAGGGGCCTTGAACACCGGAACGCCGTTGGCGTCCTTCGCGGACAGACCGCCGTCCTCGGCCGTGTTGAGCTCGATGTCCTTCGCCTTCAGGTCGAACTCGACGCGCTGGAGCTTCGGGTTCTTCGCCGCCTCCGGCGTCTTGACGACCAGGACCTCGCGGTAACCCTTCAGGGTGGCCGTCATCCGCAGGTCCACGCCCGGAAGGACCTCCGGGTAGACGGCGCTGTCGCCGTCGATGACCGGCTTGGGCAGCGGGCCGCCCTGCCAGCCCAGCGTCATGGACCGCCCGTCACGCTCGATCGTCACGAGCTGCGAGGCGTCACCACCACCGGAGAAGCTGACACCCGCGACAGCGGCCTTCGGGCCGATCGTGCCGTCGGCCCGGACCTCCAGCGTCGCGTCCGGCGCGACCCAGCCCGAGCCGCTCTTGGCCTTGACCCGGACCGGAACCGCCGACATGTCCAGACGCATCGACTTGCCGTCCGGATTCGCGAACGTCGTGGTGGAGTCGGTGCGCTCGCCCACCACCTCGACGGGCTTCCCGGACTTCTTCGCGTCCTTCAGCGCCTGGTCGCTCTCGCTGAGGGGTGGTGCGGCGGCGGCATCGGCCACCGCTGTGAACGCAGGTGCGGCACTCACCACGAGCACCGCGCCGAGCACCGTGGCGACGGCACGCCAAAGCCGGCCTCTGTCTGAAGGCATGTTGTCAACTTCCCCAAGTGACACCGGATCCCCGATCCGGCGTGAAACGAATCCGGCCGCACCCCTGCGGCAGACATCCGGAGTGGACTCCCCCCGGCTAAACGCCCGTTAAAGCCGCAGGCCGGAGCGGTCAACACCGCTGGCAGGAGGGGAAGTAGGCGGTTCGAGAGGCACCCGGGACGGGCTGCCGCCGGAACCCCGGGGGACGGCGCCGAGGCCGCGCGCCCGCTCCGCCGACCGCCGTTTTCCGGACAACCCGGCCCGGCCCGCGCCCGTGCCGCCCCGGGGCGCCGGGGTGGGTGGTGGGCGCGGGAGGAGGTGGGTGGAGGCGCGCAGTAGGGTGGTCCGCATGACAACCGGGGTGCGGCGCAGGATGGGTGTCGAGGAGCGGCGGCAGCAGCTGATCGGGGTGGCGCTGGAGCTGTTCAGCCACCGGTCGCCCGACGATGTGTCCATCGACGAGATCGCGGCGGCGGCGGGGATATCCCGGCCGCTCGTCTATCACTACTTTCCGGGCAAACTGAGCCTGTACGAGGCTGCGTTGCGCCGGGCCGCCGATGAGCTGGCGCTGCGGTTCGTGGAGCCGCAGGAGGGTCCGCTCGGGGCGCGGCTGCTGCGGGTGATGGGGCGGTTCTTCGCCTTCGTCGACGACCACGGGCCCGGGTTCTCGGCGCTGATGCGGGGCGGTCCGGCGGTCGGGAGCAGCCGGGCCAATGCGATGATCGACGAGGTGCGGCAGGCGGCGTACGAGCAGATCCTCGCGCACCTGGGCATCGAGAAGCCGCCCGCGCGTCTCGCGCTCGTCGTGCGGTCGTGGGTTTCGCTCGCGGAGTCGACCGCGCTGCTCTGGCTGGACGGCCGGGAGATCCCGCGCGGTGAGCTGGAGCTGCAGCTCGTGCACGACTTCGCCGCGCTGGCCGCGGTCAGCGCGGCGTACGACACGGAGATGGCGGGCATCCTCGTACGGATCCTCGCGGACGAGCCGGCCGACGGCCCGTTCGGCGAGCTGGTGGGGCGGCTGGTGGCGCTGACTCCCTCGGTGATCGGCGCGACGGCGCCCGGCCCCGTAGTGCCCGGTCAGCGCTGAGCGGCGCCCCTCGGCCGGGCGAGGCTCCTTGATCGAATAGCGCGCAATAATGCCCGCGTGATCATTGACGACGAGATCTTGTTCCGGGCGGCCGAGGAGAAGGACACCGGCACGCTCGTGGCGCTGTACGACCAGGCCGCCCGCTGGATGCGCGGGCAGGGGATCGAGCAGTGGAAGCCCGGGGAGAAGGACGCCGCGCACTTCCTGTCGATCATGCGCGAGGGCGAGGTCTGGCTCGCGGCGGACGCCGACGGGCACGCCGTGGGGGCCTACGAGCTGTGGTGGTCCGACGAGGAGGCCTGGGGCGTCCAGCCGCCCGTCGCCGGCTACGTGCACCGGCTCATGGTCGAACGCGAAGCCGCGCCCGCCGGGACCGGCCGGCGGCTGCTCGAACATGCCGAGCGGCGCATCGCCAGGACCGGCCGCGAGCGGGCGCGGCTGGACTGCGTGTCCACCAACCCCCGGCTGCTCGCGTACTACCAGGGCGCGGGCTACCGGGTGGTCGGGGAGTTCCCCCACAAGGTGGGCCAGGACGGACGGGTGTACGGAGTGATCCTGCTGGAGAAGCGGCTCGACCGGCTCACACTGGTCTGAGCCGCTCCCCCACCCGGCGGGCTCGGCGGACCCGCCCGCGGCTCACCCCCGCTTGAAGACGGCCACCGTGCGGGCCGGGACCGTGAACTCCCCCTTCGCCGTGTCGTAGGCCGCCCGCCGGGTCACCGCGTCGGCGCCCGACGCCTGGAGCGGATGCAGGGCGTAACCGGTGCCCGCGAGGGCCGGGACACGCTGGACCTGTGCGGCGGGCGTGGCGTTGAAGACCACCACGAGGTCGCCCAGGGTCATCGTGATCACGCCCGGGGTCTCGGCCGGCCCCGACAGCGGGAAGGCCAGCTTCGACTGGACCGCCTCGGACGTCCTGAGGGCGAAGGACGGTTCCGTCGTACGGATCTTCAGCAGGTCGCGGTAGGCGGCCGAGGCCCCGTCGATCTCCGCGCAGCCCGGGGCCCCGCCCGCCGCCAGCAGCGGCTGGGCGTACGGCCACTTCGAGCGGTTGTCGGCCGCCGGCGGCAGGCCCCGTCCGAAGCCGTTGCCCTCGCGGCAGTCCCAGTGGACGGCGTTGAACCAGTCGCCGCTGTCGTAGGAGTTGCGGTCCAGGGACTTGGAGCGGAGCAGGTCGGTGCCCGCCTGCGAGAGGGCCGGGCCCTGGGAGAGGGCGGCGACCGACATCGCCAGTACCTGGGCACGGGCCTGGTCCGCGGCCGAAGTGCCCTCCGGCAGCTTGTACTTCAGGGCGTCGAAGAGGGACTCGTTGTCGTGCGCGTCCACGTAGGCGAGCGCGTCGCCGGGGGCGGCCGCGTAGCCGGCCGGGGCGCCGTTGTAGTCCACCTCGGAGCCCTTGGTCGCGCGGCCGGTGGAGTCGGTGAAGGCGTACGAGGCGAGGTTGCCGGTCAGCCCGACCTTGATCAGGTCCTGGTCGTGCAGCAGCCGGATCCGCTGCTGCTCCGAGGTCCCGTTCGCCGGCGAGGAGTTGGGCGCGGTGAACAGGCCGGACGCGAAGCCCTGTACGCGCGGGTCCTCGTCGAAGGGGCCGCCGCCGCGCACCGCGTCGCGGGCCCGGTCGGAGAAGGTGGCGATGCCGGTGCCGGCCATGTTCTGCTGCGTGGCCTGGACGAAGCGGGCGTCGTTGGCGACCTCGCCGAAGTTCCAGCCCTCCCCGTAGAGGACGATCTTCTTGCCGTCCACGCCGTCCTTGGCGACGGTCAGCGCGTCGAGGGCGGCGCGTACGGCCAGGATGTTGGCCTTCGGGTGGTGGCCCATGAGGTCGAAGCGGAAGCCGTCGACCTTGTACTGCTTGGCCCAGGCGACCACCGAATCCACGACGAGGCGGCCCATCATGGCGTTCTCGGGCGCGGTGTTGGCGCAGCAGGTGGACGTGGCGACCGAGCCGTCGGCCAGGAGCCGCTGGTAGTAGCCGGGGACGATGCGGTCGAGGACCGACTTGTCGGACTGGCCCGAGGCCACCGTGTGGTTGTAGACCACGTCCATGACCGTGCGCAGGCCCGCGCCGTTCAGGGACTGCACCATCCGGCGGAACTCCACCGTGCGGGCCGTACCGTTCGGATCGCTCGCGTACGAGCCCTCGGGGACCGTGTAGTGCAGCGGGTCGTAGCCCCAGTTGTACGAGTCCTTCGCGGCCGCGGCGGCCACGCAGGCCTGCTGCTCCTGCGAGTCCGGGGCGTAGACCTTCAGGTCGCAGGCGGGTTCGGTGCGGTCCGCCGCCTTCTCCGGGATGGTGCCGATGTCGAAGGCGGGCAGGAGGTGGACGTAGGAGGTTCCGGCGGCGGCCAGGTCGCGCAGGTGGCGCATGCCCGCCGAGCCGGTGTCGGTGAAGGCCAGGTACTGGCCGGGGTGGGTGGTGGTGCGGTCCGCGACCGAGAAGTCGCGGATGTGCAGCTCCTGGATCTGGGCCGAGGTGAAGGGGACGGGCGCGGGCTTCTTCAGGTCGCGCCAGCCGGGCGGGGCCAGCTTGGGATCGGCCAGGTCCACGGCCAGGCTGTACGTGGAGTCGGTGGTCAGGGCCGTGGAGTAGGGGTCGGTGACCAGGTTGCGGACGATCTGCCCGGCGGCCGGGGCCCAGACCGTGACGGCGAAGCGGTAGCGCTTGCCGGTCCAGTCGCGGTCGCCGCGCACCGACCAGACGCCGGTGGTGTCGTCGCGGTGCATGGCGACGGTGCGTCCGCCTTCGCCGCCTCCGTCGAGTTCGAGGGCGACCTCGCGGGCGGTGGGGGCCCAGACGGAGAGGGTGGGGCGGCCGTCCTTGAAGACGGGGCCGAGCGGGGCGTCGTTCGCGTACAGGTCGTCGAGGACGCCCGCGAGCTGGACGCCGGTGGCGGCCAGGACGGCGCCGCCGGCCGTACGGGCGCTCGCCACGAGCTGTCCGCGCAGGGAGGCCGGGATCCGGTCGCGGTCACGCGGGTCCACGGTGAACGCGGCGTACGAGGCCAGGTGCGGGTACTTCTGCTTCTGCACGGCGGTGAGTTCGGTCCTGGCCAGGCGCAGCCAGGCGGCGTCCTCGGTGCCGGTCAGGGTGCCGCCGGCCGCCTTGATCCTGCCGTCGCGGGAGGCGAGGAGCTGGAGGGAGGCCGCGGCGGGCGGGGCGTTCCAGGCGAGGGTGGTGCGGTCGATCCAGACGGCCTGGGCCTTGGTGAGGTCCAGGGCGGCGGCGCTGCCGGCGGGCTGCGGCAGGAGGTACTTGTCCTTGGCGGCAAGCATCCACACCTCGTGGCCGGTGGCCTTCAGGTCGAGGGACTGGTCGGAGGGGAGGTCCTTCTCGTCGCCCTTGTGGAGGATGTAGCTGAGGCCGGTCGCCCCGGCCGCGAGCGGGACCTCGTACACCGCGCCGTAGGAGTCGGTACGGGTGGGGAGCAGCGGCTTGGACCATTCGGTGGGGCTGGCCGCGCCGGTCCAGACGTGCAGGCCCCAGCCTTCGTAGGCGCCGTCGGGGCGCTGGTAGTGGAGGACCGCCTTGGCGGTGTCCTGCGGCGGGTGGGCGGGGCGTTCGGGGCGCGGGGCCTCCTTGCCCTGGTCGAGCCAGATCTCTCCGGTCTTGGTGACGTCGATGGTGCGGTCGGCGGCCACGTCCTTGTTGCCGTCCTTGTCGATGACCAGGTAACCGACGCTGCTCGCACCGGGCTTGAGCTTGACGTAGGCGAAGGCCCCGTACGCGTCGCGGCCGGTGAAGTCGTGGCCGGCGGGCCAGGGAGTGGCCTCTCCGTCGGCGAGGTCGCCCCAGGCGTAGAGGCGCCAGTTCGTGTAGTCGCCGTCGGGGCGGTTGTAGTGGACGACGGCGTACTCGCGCTGGGTGGCGGTGGGCACCTCGACGGGCGGGGTCTGTCCGGTGGCCGAGGCGGCGAGGGCGCTCGCGGTGCGGCCGGCGGAGTCGACGACGACGGCCTTGTAGCGCAGTGGGGTGCCGGGGGCGGTGGCCGCGTCGATGGTCTGGGTGACCTTGTAGGGGGCGTGGTCGGCGGAGCCGAGGACCTGCCACTTGCCGTTGCCGGTCTGGGCCGCGAAGACGACGCGGTTCAGGCCGCCGCCGGTGACGTCGGCGGAGAGCTCGACGGCGCCGGTGGCGCCGGGGGCCGGGGCCTTCAGGGTCACGGCGGGCTTGGCGGCGGGGGCGGCGAGCGGGGCCTCGGCCCGCAGGACCACGGAGCCGAGCGCGGGGAGGGTGACGGTCAGCTTCCCGGCGGCGGAGGCGCGGAGCAGGGCCGTGCCCGCGGCTGCCCCGTACAGGGTCCGGTACTGGGCGCCGGCCGGGGCGTCGAGCTCGATGGTGCGGGGCTCGGTGCCGTTGTTGGCGGCGACCAGGTACTCGGTGCGCGTGCGGGCGTCGGTGCGGGCGAAGGCGTAGGCGGACCCGTCGGAGAAACGTTCACTCTGGATGCCGTCCCGGAGTGCCGGGTGGTCCTTCGTCAGCTTCGAGAGAGCACTGATCTGCTTGTAGAGCGGGTGCTCCGGATCGTAAGCATCGCTCGCGTGCGTGCGCGCCGTTCCGAGCTGGTCGTCGTCCAGGTAGTCGGCGATCCGGGAGGCGAACAGCGGCTGGCGCGCGTCCTTGTCGCCGCCCGCGCCGGTGAAGCCCTGCTCGTCACCGGAGTAGATCACCGGGTTGCCCCGCGAGAAGAACATCAGCTCGTTGGCCAGCCGGTACCGGTCCAGCAGCTCCTGCTCCCCCGCCCCCGGCCTGTCCTGCTTCAGGAAGGTCCCGAAGCGGCCCATGTCGTGGTTGCCGAGGAAGGTGACCTGCTCGTACGCGTTCGCCTTGTCCGTGGTGTAGCGGTAGTCGTCGCCGAGGACCGAGGCCAGCCGGCCGGCCTCCGCGCCCTGGGAGGCGTACGAGCGGATCGCCTCCTGCAGCGGGAAGTCGAGGGTGGCGTCGAGGCGGCCGCGCGTCACGTACGGGGAGGTGACGGCGGTGTCGGCCGAGTAGACCTCGCCGAACATGAAGAAGTCCTCGCGGCCGCGCCGGGCCGCGTACTTGTCGAGGGCGGTGGCCCACTGCGTCCAGAACCCGGTGTTGACGTGCTTGACCGTGTCGATCCGGAAGCCGTCGATGTCGAAGTCGTCGACCCACTTCTCGTAGATCTTCTCCATCCCCTCCACGACCTCGGGACGCTCGGTCCACAGGTCGTCGAGGCCGAAGAAGTCGCCCTGCTCGGACGATTCGCCGGCGAAGGTGGAGTCACCGCGGTTGTGGTACATCGACGGGTCGTTGAGCCAGGCCGGCGACTTGAGCTTCTTCTTCGCCTCCGGGATGAACGGGGTCCGCGGGAAGGAGTCGCCGTCCACGGCCGGGAACTTCCTCTTCCCGTCCGCGTAGTCCTTGTCGTCGAAGGGCACCCCGTCCTTGGTCAGATAGGGGAAGGCGCCCTTGGAGAGGTACCCGTAGGAAGCCTCCCGGTAGTCGACGACGTCGGCGGTGTGGTTGGTGATGACGTCGAAGAAGACCTTCATCCCCTTCCCGTGCGCCTTGTCGATCAGCCGCTCCAGATCGGCGTTGGTCCCGAAGTGCGGGTCGACCTGGGTGAAGTCGGTGATCCAGTAGCCGTGGTAGCCGGCCGAGACGTCCTTGCCCGTGCCCTGCACCGGCTGGTTCTTGAAGATCGGCGCCATCCAGATGGCCGTGGTGCCGAGCCCCTTGATGTAGTCCAGCCGGTCGGTCAGCCCCTTGAGGTCTCCGCCCTGGTAGAAGCCCTTGTCCGTCGGGTCCAGACCCGTCTCCAGCCGGGAACCGGTCAGGCCGCCCCGGTCGTTGCGCGGATCGCCGTTCGCGAACCGGTCCGGGAGCACGAAGTAGAACTGCTCCCGGGTCAGGTCGTGGCGCGCGGGCTCGGCGGCCAGCTTGGCGTCCGAGGGCGGGGCCGGCGGCGCCTTGGCGGCGGCCGCCGCGGCGGCGGGGAGTGCGGGCAGGAGCGTCACGGCCAGGGTGGCGGCGATCACTCCCGCTGCGGGGCGTATCAAGGCGGTTCTCCTCGAGTGCGGGACGGTGCGGGACGGGAGGGTCAGTTGCGCCAGGTGTCGTTCAGCGTGACCTTGCCGCTCGCGGGGACGGTGGCGGTGCGGTTGGCCCCGCTCTCCCAGGTGACGTTGCCGGCGGCGTCCTTGCGGACGTACTTGTACGCGAAGACCGTGCCGGGCGGGAGGGAGACGTCGAGCTTCCAGACGGGGTAGGCGGCCGGGTCGAGCTTGAGGGCGCTACCGGTGTTCCAGGCGCCGAGCTCGGCGCGGTCACCGGTGACGTAGATGTTCTGGCCGACGACGGTGGTGGCGTTGACCGCGAAGGAGGCCCCGGCGGCGGCGGTCGGCGTGGGGGTGGGGGTGGGGGTGGGAGTCGGCGTGGGGGTGCTGCCGCAGCTGCGGGCGCCGACGTGCAGGGCGACGGCCGTACCCGCGCCGAGGGTGGCGGTGAACCGCCCGCCCGAGTCCACGGTGACCGCGCGGCCGCTCTGCACGTCGCAGTAGTCGCCGGACGGGAGGGAGGTCTGGAACGTCCGGGTCAGCGACGAGCCCTCGTGGTTGATCGCCACGTACGCCTTGGCGCCGCGCCCGAAGGCGATCTGGTCGCCGCCGTTGTCCCACCAGTCGGTGACGGCCTGGCCGCGCGCCGCGTTGCGGAAGGCGACCATCGAGGAGATCTCGCGCCAGGAGTGCTGGCACTTCCAGCCCTCGGAGTAACACGCGTTCACCGTGCCGCCGTTGGGCGGCCCCGCGTCACGGTCGGTCCACTCGTAGCCGGAGTGCACGTCCGGGGAGCCGTAGGGCCAGGCCAGCATGAACACGCTGGCGAGGGTGTAGGAGGAGCCGTCCTTGTAGTTGAGGGTGTCGCCGCCGCGCTCGGTGTCGTGGTTGTCGACGAAGACCCCGGACTGGCCGGAGGGCATGTACCCCCAGGCTTCCCCGAAGTTCTTCAGGTAGGCGAGGTTCTCGTTCTGGAAGACCCGCTTGAGGTCGCGGGCGTAGCGGAACTCCTGCACGTCGCCGTTGCCGAGGTACTCGTTCGGCGATACCGCCTCGCCGGCGCCGTATATCGCCTCCTGCTTCCAGTAGGCGTTCGGGTTCGTCAGCCGGGACTTGATGTTGGCGAGGTCGGCGGCGGGCATGTGCTTGGCGGCGTCGATCCGGAAGCCGTCGACCCCGAGGGACAGCAGGTCGTTGAGGTAGCCGGCGATCCGGCCGCGCACGTAGTCCTCGCCGGTGTCGAGGTCGGCGAGCTGGACGAGCTCGCAGTTCTGCACGTTGGCGCGGTCGGTGTACGTGGAGATCGTCGCCCGGCAGTCGTCCATGTCGGAGCCGGAGTACAGGCCCGGGTAGTTGTACTTCGTGTACGAAGTACCGCCCGTCCCCGTACCGTCGTTCGCCGCCATGTGGTTGATGACGGAGTCGGCGACGACCTTCACCCCGGCGGCGTGACAGGCGTCGACCATCGCCTTGAAGGCGGTACGGTCACCGAGCCGCCCGGCGATCTTGTAACTGACGGGCTGGTACGAGGTCCACCACTGCCCGCCCTGGATGTGCTCCTGAGGCGGCGAGACCTGCACGTACCCGTACCCGGCGGGCCCGAGGCTGTCTCCGCAGGCCTTGGCCACGGACTCGAACCGCCACTCGAACATGACGGCGGTGACGTCCTTCTCCCCCGGCGCGGCGGCGAACGCCCGCGGCGCGGCCCCACCGACGACGGCGAGGGCGGCTCCGGCGGATACGGCGGATACGGAAAGCAGCGCGGCGGCGGCTCTGACGGCGCGAGCACGGGTGAGCATGCGGTGTTCCTCCTGGCGGAGAGGCACGGCACCGGCCGAAGGCCGGTCGGGGCCGGGGTGTGGTCGAGTTCCGGCCGGGATACGGCCGAGTTGGGGATTGGAGCGACCGTAGGTGCCAGGGGAAGGCGCTGCAAGACTTTGCGCAAGAGATTGCAGAATTGTTTCGCGAGCGAGTCCGGGGGGGTGGGCGGGGCGGGGAGACGGGGCGCCGAGGCGGGGGGCTTTGGCCGCCGGGCGGGGCCGGGGTGGCGAGGCACCCAGGCGGGGGGCTTTGACCCCCGGGCGGGGCGGGGGTGGCGAGGCACCCAGGCGGGGGGCTTTGACCCCCGGGCGGGGCGGGGAGTCGCGGGACACCGAGCCGGGCGACGCTTCGACGGCCAAGCGGGGTAAAGACCGGCGGGGTCCCCAGTCGGGGTGGCTTTGACGGTGACCGGGGGGCGTCCCGGAAGTCCAGTGTCCTTCCGCGCCGGGCCGGCCCGTCAAGGGCGCTCCTACGTCGCGTCGCTTCGCGATGGCCTTCGGCCACCCTTGACCGACCGACCCGACACGGAAAAACACAAGACTCCCGGGATCCCCCCGGGGGATGGCCGGGAGGAACGAGAGGGAGGAACGGCCGAGTCAGAGGCCCA